>JAFLUR010000466.1 GCA_022508725.1 Oscillospiraceae bacterium | reverse complement strand
CCCCATCATCGCAAAAAGACTTGTTGAGATCGCGCTCAAAGAAAATGCCGTTGCCATTTGTCACGGCGCTACGGGCAAGGGCAACGACCAGGTCAGATTTGAGCTTACAATAAAGGCTCTTGCACCTCAAATGAAGATCATAGCCCCGTGGAGAATTTGGGATATCAAATCGCGTGAGGATGCCGTTGACTATGCCAAGTTGCATAACATAGACATACCCGTAACCAAAAAGGATTTGTATTCCCGTGACAGAAATATATGGCATATAAGCCATGAGGGTATGGACCTTGAAGATCCGGCAAACGAGCCAATGTTGGACAGCCTGCTCAAGCTTACCGTTAATCCCGAAAAAACTCCGGACGAGCCCAAATATATAACAATAGGCTTTGAAAAGGGAAATCCCGTTTCAATCGACGGCAAAAAATATGAGCCTGTCGCTCTTGTTGAGGAGCTTAATAAAACAGGCGGTGAATACGGAATCGGAATCGCGGATATTGTCGAGGACAGACTTGTCGGCATGAAATCGAGAGGCGTTTATGAAACTCCGGGCGGAACCATTCTTTATGCCGCTCATGAAGAGCTTGAATATCTCTGCCTTGACCGTGCAACTCAAAGCTTCAAGCGTCAGGCCGCCATACGCTTTGCGGAACTCGTTTATGACGGAAATTGGTTTACGCCGCTCAGAGAGGCTCTTTCTGCATTCGTTGAAAGCACACAGCAGACGGTTACGGGAGAGGTCCGCCTTAAACTGTATAAAGGACATATAGCGCCTGCGGGAGCAAAATCTCCGTATTCGCTCTATAACGAAAATATCGCAAGCTTCGGTGACAGCCATGAACTCTACAGCCATAAGGATGCCGAGGGTTTTATAAATCTTTTCGGTCTGCCGCTTAAAGTTCGCGCTATGATGATGCAAAATAACGATAAATAAAACTGCCGGCTCGGCAAAATCGGAAGGAGCGGATTTTACGGTAAACGGAAATCCGCCCTTTTGATATTATTGATCCTCCAACTGACTCTTGAATTTTCCGCTTGCCCAAACTGTGAGATTCTGCGCCGGAAAACCTTGAAAAACACGCGTTTTACTGCGGTTTTCTTCCAAGAATTTCACAAGAAATTCCTTGACTTTCGCAAGAAAGTTCTTCGCATAATTAT
>JAFLUR010000465.1 GCA_022508725.1 Oscillospiraceae bacterium | reverse complement strand
TAATCGTTCAATATCCTGTCGCTGTATTTTAAATCACATCTGTACTCGTAATTTCTGTATGCACATTTTACGCAGAAGTACTTTTCGTTATTCAATTTATCTTCCTCCTAAAATCCCCTCTGAAATAACTTTTTCGCTTGCGTCGGTAAATCGATACATCAATTCTCCGTCTTTATCGGTTCCTATCCGGACTCCTATAAAGCCGTTTTCGGAAAATCGTATATATTGTTTAAATCCGTTTTCGCAATATATACACAACGTATTCTTATTTTCATCGGATAATCTGAAAAAGAATATGTCTGAAAATTTATTATATTCTGTCCCTTTGGGTAAAACGCATTTATCCTCATCACCGCATTTTATCCTGACATCATAAATGTTTCTGTGAATAACCGATATATTGAGATCATTGTTCTTTATCATTCCGCAGTATCTTCCGGCGCCCTCGCCTTCAAAGGTTTTGGTTTCCTTATCGGCTTCGCCGGGCATGGAAATACTCTTGTTAAAAAATTTTTCGGTTTCCTCTTTGATAAACGGAATATTCGATGTTCCGCCGGATAATATTATATCATCTATATCGTTGGGCATTAAATCATTACGGTCCATGACATCAAATATACTGTCGAATATGTCCGACATAAATCCGCTTTTCTTTATCATCATATTGAATTGCTCGACCGTCAGACGATTTTTAAACATTCGGCTGCATATAATCGGATTTTCGTCGTATTCATCAAAATAGGAAAGATGTTCCTTTATTGACGATGACAAATTCGTAAGAGCCGCTTTATCTTTATAATTTGTCGCGTGAATGGAAAGACATTCGGATATATAATCACTTATTATGACATCTATATCTCTTCCGCCTTTTTTGCCGTTCTCAAAACCGATTATATCTATTATTGTATTCTTTTCATTATCTCTTTTGAGCTTCATAAGATATACTCTGTATTCCTTTTCGCCTATATCGACCAGAACAAGAGTTTTTGATTTGAATTCCTTGTCTAAAATCCCGAAGCCCAGAATAATCGCAACAGGAGAATCAACGCTCGCCAACACCTTAATGCCGTTGCGGGAGAAAGTATTCAAGAGAATGTTTTTCCGCCGCTTTGTGTATGTGTACGGTATGCTTATCACAGCTTCGGAATTTGTATCAACGGATTTTTTCCTTATTGTTTTATCTATATAACCTGATAGGTCACTCAAAGCGTCCTCCGCACTTATCTCG
>JAFLUR010000464.1 GCA_022508725.1 Oscillospiraceae bacterium | reverse complement strand
GAATTTCGGACTTTGCCTGCGGGAAAATATGCCAAAAAGATGATGATTGGAGGATGCCGAACAGGCTCTCAGGGAGCAGCAAAACATTATCCGTGAAAGGGCAGATCAATATGAAAAAAATAAAAGAACGTATATCCGATGTGCTTGAGATCCCGAAAGACGCCATTCTCGATCTTCCGCAGCTGGTACTCTCCGGCAATCGCGAAATAACGATAGACAACTATAAAGGCATTGTGCTTTATTCCGACACCGTTATGAAAATAAACGCGAAGGATCACATAATCCAAATATCGGGCTCATCCCTCGATATTGCTCATATCGGAAATAACGACATCTCCGTCGCGGGATTTATAGAAAAAATAGAATTTATGTAATAATATGTTTTAAAATCCGGTAACCGGACGTATATAAAACACAGAAAGGAATATTTTTTTAAATGTTTTTAATTAAAATCTTTAAATTTTTAAAAGGATATGTTATAATAACTTTAAGAGGTTTTTTTATTGAACGTTTTATAAATATCTGTACCGTAAGAAACATCGGATTATGGGATATAAAAAAGAGCAATCCGTCCTTTGCGGTTATGAAAATAAGCGCGCGCGATTTTAAGAGAATACGCCAAGTCGCAAGAAAAACTCATACCGTTGTCAGGATAAAGCAAAAACGCGGTCTGAAATTTTTTGTGTCGGGATATAAAAAAAGATACGCGCTGTTTATAGGCATTATGCTGTTTGTTTTTTCATGCGCAGTCCTTCCCCGGTTTATATGGACGGTTGATATAGAGGGCTGCGAAACGATAAGCAGGGACGAGATGTCAAAGGTTCTTCATGAGGCGGGCATATATGCCGGAGTCCGGAAAAGCACTCTGAAAACTCCGCAGGAGATCCGTGACATTGTCATGAACAGATTTGACAATATCACATGGGCATGGATATATATAAACGGCAGTCACGCCGTTATGAAGATAGAAGAACGCGCAGAGATACCCGAAATAACCGACAAAACGCAAACGGGAGATATAATCGCCCTAAAGGACGGCGTTATATCGAAAATCACCGTAAAAGAGGGAAAAGCGCTTGTCTTTCCCGGAAATGCCGTTATGGCGGGCGACACGCTCATAGCGGGAAATATTACGACAAAGGACGGTACTCCGCGGTCTGTACACGCTCTGGGCGAGGCTGAGGCTTTTACCTATTACAGCGAGTCCCGGGATGTTAAGCTTTATGAAGATATACGCA
>JAFLUR010000463.1 GCA_022508725.1 Oscillospiraceae bacterium | reverse complement strand
TGTCCATCCGCCTCCCGACAGCGGATTTATATCATTGTCAATAAGATTTTTTAATAATCTTCCGAGAGTAACGTTTTCAACCGCATACATCTCATATATATATTTGACTTGTTCGCTCTCATCCTTTTGAGGCGCAAATCGTTTGGTATGTATATTATTTATGGTTATAGGTTCAAGAGTAAATCCGTAGGGTCTTCGTCCGCCCATATAAAATCCCATTTCACTACGATGTTCATAAGCCTGCGTTACTCTTGCTATAATTGAGTTACGTTCGAATTCGGCAAAAACGGCAAGGATTTTTACGATCAGATCGCCGTATGGACTTGATGTGTCAAACGCCTCCTGCGAGGAAACGAATTTCACATTATGCTCTTTGAAAGTATTCAATATATCAACAAAATCCGACAGACTTCTGCTGATACGGTCGAGACGGTAAACAATGACCTTGCTTACCTTCCCTCTTTCTATATCACGCATCATTTTCCGGAATCCTTCGCGGTCGGTATTACCGCCCGAATAGCCGTTATCTGTGAAAGTTATTATTCTATCCGAGCGTTCATCCGGTTTTATCATGGCTTTGCAATATTCAAGCTGTGTTTCACAGGATATACTGTTTTCACGTTCAACGGATTTACGCGCATACAAAGCAATAGCCGTATATATTCCTCCTTTCCCGTGGATCGGCGGCATACCGCCTTTGATATGCCGCCTCCGGAACGGTTAATTCTTATTTTCAAAAACTCTGTATATGTCATCTATAATTTTATTCTTTTTTGTTTCTTCGGAAAATACAACACTGTGCTTCACTTTATGTATCTTGGATTTAAAATCGGTGTATTGGGTCGTGTATACCGGTTCCGGTTTCATGTCTTCACCTCCTAAAATCATATATAAAACAATATGCCGTAATATTCTCAAGGTTGCACTCTGTTATGCGGTTTACGGGAATTTTTTGCGCGGTATGAAAAATAAATCGCCTGCCGCTCGGGTGAGTCTACGAAATCTTCGGTTTGTGAATATCGAAAATAAAAATTTCCGGCGCTGTAATGATGTCAGTGTAACTTTATATGTAAAAATGCGGTTTTATGTAAATATTTAATTGACAAATGCAATTGTATGTATTATAATATAATCAGATTTATATTTTTTGCATTAAGATATAAATTTTTATAGGTGTATTTTGAAAGACCCGATAGCCTGTTTAGTATCCGGAAATCGTCGGATTTTTGAGTGGATTTTTCTGCCGGCA
>JAFLUR010000462.1 GCA_022508725.1 Oscillospiraceae bacterium | reverse complement strand
CACCGTCTTTTCGGCGTCTTTTCCCGCCGGTTTTGCACAAAATTCTTGAAATACAATTCCCGCAAATTTCGTGCCGGCAGAAAAATCCACTCAAAAATCCGACGATTTCCGAATACCAAACAGGCTCTGAAAATGCCCTTTACATAATTATACCACAACAAAATTATCTTTGCAACACAAATATTATAAATTCCGGATTACTCCAAATATAAATCTTCATCGGTGATTTCTATTTCTCCGTGTTCCTTTTCATATCGCCGGATTTCCCTTTTTACCAAAGTTTCGACCATATTCGTAAGAGATCTGTTTTCTTCCTCGGCGATTTTTTTGATTTTTGCATGATCCGCCAATTGCAGACGAAGTGTAAAATTCGTTCTTAAAACAGCCATATTGATACCTCCTTTGAATCTATCATATTACCTTATATGTACACTTGTATACACGATAATTATACATACTTGACATCAGATTGATACCATAGTATAATATTTACGGAAAATAAAGAATAATTTATAAATAGGATACGAAAGGGACGAAAAATCATGGAAAAGGAATTAAAAGAGCGTATTGCGAAAGCGGAGGAGGGCGATGCGGCGGCGATGCTTGAGCTTGCGCGGTATTACGACAAAAACGAAAAAATCGACGAAGCCGTGCGGATGTACGAAAGAGCGGCAAATCAAGACGATAACGAAGAGGTGCGCGTGAATGCGCAGTTCGAGCTTGCGCTGTGCCTGTACAACAAACGCAATACGGAGGAAAGCAAAAAGAAAGCGGTGAAATTATTCGAAAAAGCGGCACGGCAAGGTCACGCAGAGTCTCAGTGCTTATTCGGCTGGTGTCATCATATCGGAAGCTTTGTCGAAAAAAGCGATGAGGAAGCCGTAAAGTGGTACGAACAAGCGGCAAAGCAGGCAGACTGTCCGAAAAGTCGGTATAAAATCTTGCAAACAGAGTTAATCTGTAGTATAATAATAACAGAAATACAAAATCGGGAGATATCGCTATGCCATACATAAAAGGAGAAAACAGAAATCAACTTACCCTATTCCCAACAAACCTTGATGAGTATGTGCAGGAGGACAGCTACGTCAGAGTTATTGACGCATTTGTCGATAGTCTTAATATGGAAACATTGAATTTCAAACGTCATATCGCGTCATCTGACGGTCGTCCCGGATATGACCCGCGTGATATGCTAAAGCTTTACATCTACGGCTATTACAATAAAATCCGCTCATCACGCAAATTACAAA
>JAFLUR010000461.1 GCA_022508725.1 Oscillospiraceae bacterium | reverse complement strand
CGAGGTCAAGGAAAGATTTTCCGCTCACAAGCTGTCCGCAGAGCGATATTTCCTTAAATGTGCCGTCCTCATTCATCGGTATGCATCCGTGATAGAGAAGGTTTGAATTGCAGCACAGGTACATACTGCCCTTTGAAAACAACAGTTTGATATGCTTCTGGAGCTTTTCGCTTTTTTGAAAGCTGGCGCGCAGTTCATCCATAACTCGCTTTTCCTCTTCGGTAAGCTCAAACGGATTTTCCGGGTCTATGGTGGGGAAATTCCGGTCTTTCAAATTATACTCAATACCGTCTATATTTATAGTGAAATTATTGTAATTTATACGATTGAGCATAAGGTGATTTTGCATATTATATTCCGGATGGCGCAGAATTGTCTGACCCTCAAGCTTAAACTGAATAATGGTTATCGCCTTATGCAGCTTTGCCCAGAAATCCTTATCATGCTGAGAAATAATAACCTTATTGGGGTTTCTCGGGATAAAACATTCGCATGGGTCATCATCGTATGTTTCGAGTGCGAATACCGTAAGAGGGCGGAGATTTATTCCGTATCCGTCCTCGAGGCAATCGAAATTCGTATATTTTGTGGAGATTGATATAACGTTTGCGATGCACACATCGGAGCCTGCCGCGGCGCCCATCCACGATATGTCATGATTTCCCCATTGAATATCAAGCGAATGATAGTCAAGAAGGCGGTCGAGTATTATATCTGCGCGGGGGCCTCTGTCAAAAATATCGCCTATAATATGAAGTCTGCCGATAGAAAGGCGCTGAATAAGCTTGGAAAGCTCTGTTATAAACTCATCAGCCTGTCCCAGATCGACAATAGTGGATATTATTTCATTGTAATATGCCGCCTTGTCGGTGCCGTAGTCGGTGTATGAATGAATAAGCTCATCTATTATATCGCCGGAATTTTCAGGCAGCGCGTCGCGTATGGTGGAACGCGTATACTTTGCGGATACCACACGGCATATTTCAATGAGATGATACAGAGTAATTCTGTACCAGTCATTTATATTTTCGGTGGTTCTTTTTACAAGATCAAGCTTTTGTTCGGGATAATATATAAGTGTAGCGAGTACCGAACGGTCATGCTCCGAGAGAGTTCTGCCGTAAATAGAGGTGATTTTATCTTTTATGACACCGGAGGCATTTTTGAGAATATGCAGGAAGGATTCGTATTCTCCGTGTATGTCGCTCATAAAATGCTCCGTAAGCTTCGGCAGCTTCTTCTGAGCGGTAAGCCGT
>JAFLUR010000460.1 GCA_022508725.1 Oscillospiraceae bacterium | reverse complement strand
CAAAGACGCGGATGAAACGCTTATCCGGCTGATAAATTCGCACAATGAATTGTTAGCGACGACCGGATTGGAAAATTTCAAGATCGGTTTCAGATTGGGCGTGAGAATGATGTGCGATACTTTTATTGATAAAAGCGATGCGTTTAAGGACTTGACGGATTAAGATTTATTAAGGCGGTTTCTGTTTTGAAGCCGCCTTTTATAAATTTGTCCCGGACCGGATATTCCGGAACAAATTCCTGTTAATCGACTTAAATATACTGCTACTTTAAATTTATCAATTCCATGACATCCTAAAAAAGTTGCCAAAATCGCCATGTGTCGCGTTCTGCCGTCTACTGCCTTACCGTCGACATCCGGCGGCATATTGATTACATCATCAAAAGCGAAGCTATCAAACCTCTCAATAAACTCGGAGTCGGTTTCCGCAAATTCAGAAACACAGCCGGGAAACATTTTCTCATGATATTGTTTTGCAAAATCCGAAATTGCCATAAATAAAATTTCTTTATTTTTAAACCTGTTAATCTTATTATAATAAGAAAAACGGTAAAAATCAATTAGAATTTCACCGCTTATTTGATAACATATTCTTATATGATACATAATTATTGCGAAAATATGTCTTTCAGAATCCCTGCAAACTCCTCAATATAGTAACCGGAGTTGTCGGTTTTCCAAAAAGCGCAGTAATGGCGCGTAACAGGGCGTTCATTCCGGCGGAGCGGTATTACGACAGTCGTATTTCCGACAGATTCGTGACCGTTATCAATAAGCATAAAACCGTTATTCTGAACCACTGCAAGACGAGCCTCATCTATGTTGTCCGCAAAAAGGAAATCGCCGCGGAACCCGAATATATCGCTGTAATATTCCCGCTCCGTTTTTCTCTGAGACTTTGATGTTACAAGTACGCAAGGTGTATTCTTTAAATCCTCCGGAGAAACGGTTTCAAGAGCGGAAATGGGATTGCGCGAGGCAATTTCGACGGAACAATCGACATGAGCAAGGGAACGGTTTACATATTCATCCGAGAATGCTCTGCGCTGGTCGCTCATGACAATATCCGCTTTTTCCGCGCGCAGCGCGTCATACAGATCCTCATGACTGCCGCTGATGATATGTATGTTTACGTCCGGATATTTTTCGGAAAAGCGTGCAACAGCGAGCCGGATTGCTGCTCCGGCATAGCATTTGAGATAACCGATACGAAGCTCCGCGTTATCTTTTTTTGAAATACGAACGGTATCGTGAACCA
>JAFLUR010000046.1 GCA_022508725.1 Oscillospiraceae bacterium | reverse complement strand
TTCACAGCTTGTTCTTCGCATAAATTATTCAAGATTTAATTGGGGCATCAATATTTTCCGGGCAATAATTTCCCCGATGAAATATTGATATACTCCGATATTGATTGAACAATAATCCACATGAGATAATCATTGCGAGGTGATTTATTTCGGTGAGGAAAGGAGGGATTTAAATGGATAAGCATACTGATACGATAAAGCTGACGTTATCCGCCGCGGTCGGATATATGCTCGGAGGATGGGACAGTATGTTACAGCTGTTGATAACGGTAATGGCGGTTGATTACACAACCGGCTTAGCGGTCGCGGGGATCTTCAAAAAATCTCAAAAGACCGAAAACGGCGGCATACAGACCGTAACAGGGTTTAAGGGACTCGTCCGCAAGGTATGCATATTGCTGTTGGTCCTTGTGGTGACAAGGCTTGAACATACTCTCGGCGATACCGTATTTTGCAGAAATACGGTTATTGTGTTTTTTGTCGTAAACGAAACATTATCGGTGCTTGAGAATATGGGACTTATGGGCGTAAAATATCCCGACAGGCTTAAAACCGCTCTTGAGGTTTTGAATAAGAATAACAATAATAATGCAACGAGGAAGTGATCTTATGACAGCACGGGAAAAATTGATAAACACGGCGATATCGTATGTCGGGTACACGGAAAAAGCGAGCGCCGAAAATCTCGACGATTTCACGGCAAACGCCGGCAAAAACAATTACACCTCATTCGCGCGGGATTACAAAAACGCAAGCGGTATCGACGTGCAGGGGCAGCCGTGGTGCGATGTGTTTGCGGATATGATGTTCGTGTACACATTCGGCGCGGAGTGTGCCCAAAAAATGCTCGGCGGATTTTCGGCTTACACGCCGACGTCGGCGAATTATTTCAAAAAAATGAACCGGTATTATTCCAAACCCGCTCCGGGTGATGTGATATTTTTCAAAAACAGCGAAAGAATATACCACACCGGTATTGTAAGGGCGGTCGATAATAAATATGTTTATACCGTTGAAGGAAATACCTCGTCGGCAAACGGCATTGTTGAAAACGGAGGCTGCGTGGCAATGAAAAGCTACAGCCTGAATTATGACAAAATCGCGGGTTACGGCAGACCGCTTTACGAGGCGGCGGAAAGGGAGGATATTATGAGTAAATTCAAGGATATTGAAGGGCATTACGCGGAAAAGCACATTGAAAAGCTTGCGGAATACGGTGTTGTAAACGGATACGAGGACGGCACATTCAGACCGGATGAGCCCGTCACACGCGGGCAAGCCGCCGTTATGGTCGCAAATGCGCTGAGATATTTGGGAAAATGATATTTTTGACCGGGAAGAACACCTTCCCGGTTATTTTATTCCCCGTAAATCAAAAGCGGATCGACAATCACACTGTCCCTCACATATTCTCCCTCTCCCACCGAATGTACGCTTTGCCGGTTTTTCTGAAGAAATATCGTAAGCTCGTACAGATCGATCCATATTTGATTTGTGCCGTCCTTTTGGGATTCATCGAATATAAGCTGTATTCCCGCGTGAAGATGCGGCGTATCTATATTGTTTACATTCTCATTCCGGCTGTAGCCTGTCATTCCGAGATAGCCTATCACATCCCCGGCATTTACAATGTCACCCTCGCTGAGTCCGTTTGCGTACGGATGATTTTTACGCAGATGCGCGTAATAATAATAACGTTTCGAATCCATACTGCGTATGCCTATGCGCCAGCCTCCGTATTGATTCCAGCCGAGAGCCTCGACAACGCCGCCCTCGACGGCTATGACCGGCGTGCCGACGCTTCCCATAAGATCATGCCCCAAATGCTTTCTTTTGTAGCCGTATGAACGGCTGTTGCCGAAATCATCGTAATGAGCATAGCCGTAGCCCTTTGCGATGGGGGAAAATACTTTAAGTCCGTACTTTGTCCTGTAGCCGCCCTCGTCCTTTACCGCATATTCGCCTATGTAATTCCCCAGAACCGCCGAGTACGCCTCTTTGAAATAGGAAAAGTTTTTCATATCACGGGTCATATTCTCAATGCTTTCCCCCGATTCCGCCCGCTGCACGAATTTTTCCATATCCGCTTTTGAATATCGCCCAAAATCACCACCGTATTTCGTGCCGAGATATGCGAGAATATCGATCCAGCTTATATGCTTTTCCGTTTTGTATGTTTTTATATCGTAATCCATCGCATCGCTCATAGCGGCGCTTGTGACGGAAAAATCCACCCATTTTATGTATGATGCCGCGGGCGACGTTTTATTTATCCCGCAAAGATACATCAAAAACAGAAATACAAGACAAGGGACGGATATTCGTATAAGAATTTTTTTCATTATAAATCACCCGTTATTCAGAGTTTGGTTCTTTATAAATATATTGGTTTTGTAATGGGAATATGTATAGGGAAGTAATTGAAAGAGCAAAAAAACATCGGTCCGAGAACCGATGTTTTGGATTATTCATAAAAAAGCAAGTCTGTAAGCCGGGTTCTGTATTTGACGATTATCTATCTCGGAAACGCATTGCTGCGCTTCTCCTGCCGCCACATCGGAGATCCCGAGCAGGTTAAACTCTCCTGCGAGGCGTTGCATCGGATGGGGTTTACACGGCAGAACAGTCGCCAATCTGCCGGTGAGCTCTTACCTCACCTTTCCACACTTACCGGAATACTCCGGCGTTTATTTTCTGTTGCACTTTCCTTGGAGTCGCCTCCACCGGGTGTTACCCGGCACCCTTGCTCTGTGATGCCCGGACTTTCCTCATGCACAACCTTTCGGTTTGTACACGCAACCGTCTGACTTACTTCCTTATATAAATAACGGAATATCTTCCACGCTTATAATTTTATCAAATACGCCCCGTTTTGTCAAGGAATTTGCATGAAAAAAGACACGACAGCGATTTGCCGCCGTATCTTTCCTTAATCGTTTTTTATTATAAATCCTTGCTCATTTTATTGCTCACCGGCGTCATATCGGACAAATTATCCCATACGAATGCCGAAACATATGCCGCGCCTGCGGTATCGAGGCTTACATCGACCGTTCCGTCCGCTTTTACATCCGCAAACACAATGCCGGTAAGCTCTCCGTCCTCCGTGTATGCCGATACTATCAGCTTTGCACCCGTGCCGGACGATTTTGTTACACTTACACTGATTTTTCCGTCCGATACCTTAATATCGCCGATAGTGTACGGTTTGCCGGCCGGCTTTGTTGTCGGCTCGCTTGTCGGCTTTGTTGTCGGCTCGTTTGTCGGCTTTGTCGTCGGCTCGAGTGTCGGTTCAGCTGTAGGTTCGGGCGTCGGTCCCACCGTGGGTTCGGGTGTCGGCATCGAGACTTCGTAATGTATTTTCACACTCTCAAGCTGTCCGTTGCCGTAATCCGTTTTTATCTTTTTCCAATCCTCCGCCGTTCCGCCGTAGTATACATCGGTCAAAGCCTTGCAGTCCAAGAATGCCGCGGCTCCTATGCTTTTCACGCTTACCGGTATCTCTATGCTTTCCAAAAATTCGCAAGAATCAAAAGCCAAAGCCCCTATACTCTCCACGCCTTTCGGAAGCCTTATTTTTATTAGGCTTCTGCAGCCTTGAAATGACCAATCCCCTATGCTCTTCACGCCCTCGGGTATCTCTATGCTCATTAAGCCGTCACAGCCGTAAAACGCACCGTTTCCTATTCTCGTCACACCCGCGGGAACGGTATATCCGTCCTTTGCCCATTTTCCCGCCGGATGACATATTATTTCGGTCTTATTCTTGTTAAACAATACTCCGTTATCCGATGTGTAATTTTTATTATCCTCCGATACATTTATGCTTACCAGCAGGCTGCATCCGGAAAACGCAAAATCTCCTATACTCTCCACTCCCGCCGGAATGTCGATATTTGACATGAAATAACATTCGTAAAACGCGTAATCTCCGATACTCTTTACGCTTTCCGGGATTTCCGCGCTTGTCAAACGGTAACATCTCTCAAACGCGCCGTCTCCTATTCTCGTCAATCCCTCCGGCATCTCTGCGCTATCCAAAGAGGTGCATCCGGAAAACGTTCCGCTTTCTATACTCGTCACTTTCTCCGGTATCCTTATGCTTTTCATGACGCGACAGCCGGAAAACGCAAACTCTCCTATGCTCTCAACTCCGTCGGGTATCTCTATGTCGTAAAAACAACAGCCCTCAAACGCACTGTCCTCTATCCTCGTCACGCTGTCCGGTATCTTATATTTATCATCGTTCTTTCCCGCCGGACAGCATATTATCACGGTCTTATCCTTGTTAAACAATATCCCGTTTTCCGATATGTAATTTTTATTATCCTCCGACACGGTTATGCCCGTCAAACCGGTACAGTTCGCAAACGCGGCGACTCCGATGCGGGTAACTCCCGCCGGGATATCCACGCTTGTTAATCCTTCGCAGCCGTAAAACGCGCACTCTCCGATACTCGTCACACTTTCCGGTATATCCGCGCTTTCCGCTAAAACACAATCATGAAATGCCCAATCTCCTATACCGGTCACTCCGTCCTCTATCACGATCGATCTTATGTTATTCACATGATCATACCAAGGCACCGCGTCCTCGCTCCAGTCGGTCATATCGCCCGTGCCGCTTATCGTAAGCACACTGTCCCTGAGTTTCCATGTCAGATTGTCTCCGCAGTCTCCTCTTTGGGTATAATGTTTTTTCGCAGAGTTCAGCCGGTCGTTTCCCTCGCCGATCTCCGTGTTTTCCCATTCTTCCTCCGCTGCGCCGAAATATACATCGTTTAACCTATCGCACCCGTAAAACGCCCAATCTCCTATGCTCTTCACGTCCCCGGGTATCTCTATGTCCTTTAGGCCGGTACATTCGTAAAATGCCCAATCTCCTATACCCTCAACGCCATCCGGAATCCTTACGCTTTTCAATCCGGCGCAGGAATAAAAAGCGTAATTTCCTATGCTCGTAACTTCCTCCGGTATCTCTATGCTCTCCAAAGCGGAACAGGAATAAAACATTCCTTCGCTTATCTCCGCCGTGCTTTCCGGAAGCTCTGTGCCCGTTAGGCCGGTACACAAGGAAAACGCCCAATTTCCTATGCTCGTAACTTCCTCCGGTATCTCTATACTCTCCAAATGAGAACATCCCTCAAACGCATTGTTTCCTATTCTCACAACTCCCCCGGGGATCGTATGGCTCTTTTCGGTTTTACCCGCCGGATAGCATATTATCTCGGTTCTATCCTTGTTAAACAATATCCCGTTCTCCGACGCATAATTTTCGTTATCCTCCGATACATTTATGCCTGTCAGGAGGGAACAGCATGAGAACGCGCCGCCCTCTATGCTCGTAACCTTCTCGGGTATCTCTATGCTCTCCAAAGCGGAACAGTATGAGAACGCATAGTCTCCTATGCTCGTCAGGCTTTGCGGAAATTTTATTTCGATCAGGCTTTCACAATGATAAAACGCGCTCCCGCTTATGACCTCAATCCCTGCGGGAACCTCGTATTCGGTTTCGGCTTTTCCCGCCGGATAACATATTATCACGGTTTTATCCTTGTTAAATAATATTCCCGCCTCCGACGCATAATTTTCGTTATCCTCCGATACATTTATGCTTTCCGATTTGCCGCATTCGATAAACGCACGACCCGCTATCCTTTCAACGCTTGCCGGAATTTCAATGCTTTTTAAAGCGCTGCAATACGCAAACGCTAAATCTCCTATGCTCGCGGCGCCCTCGTTTATCACAACCGACGTTATATCCTCTCTGACTTCGTACCACGGCACATCATAGTTGAATTCCCACTCGGTCATATCGCCCGTGCCGCTTATCGTAAGCACTCCGTCATCAAACTCCCACGTCAGATTGTCTCCGCAGTCTCCGCTCCACGGTCCGTCATACGCCGCATAATGTATTTCCGCATCGGTAAGCCGTTCATTGTCCTTGCCGATCGTAATGCTTCTCCAGTTCTTCCTTGTTCCGCCGTAGTATACATCGTTTAACTTATCGCATCCGGAAAATGCCCAATCTCCTATGCTCTCAACACTTGCAGGTATCGTTATGCTTTCCAATTCGTCGCAATACCCGAACATACTGTCCGATATGCTTTTTACGCCGTCAGAAAGCTCCGCGCTCTTTAAGCCGGAACAGTTTGAAAACACATCGTCCTCCGGATTTGTCACATTCGCCGGAACCGTTATGCTTTCCAATCCGTTACAATGCTCAAACGCACTGTATCCTATGCTTGTTACGCTTTCGGGTATATCTATGCTTTTCAATCCGGAACAGTAGTAAAACGCATGGTCTCCTATGCTCGTCAAGCCGTCGGAAAGCTCCGCGCTTTCCAAGCTCTTGCAATTATTAAACACGCCGGAGTCAATGACCGTCACGGATCCGGGGATTTTTATGTCCGTCAAGCCGCTGCCGTAAAACGCATATTCCCCTATGTACGTCACATTTTCCGGTATCTCTGTGCCTGTAAGTCCTCTGCAGCCGGAAAACAATCTCGCCTCTATGCGTGTCACATTTGCCGATATCTCTGCATCCGTTAAGCCGATACAGCCGGAAAACGCGCCCTCGCCGATTTCTTTCACACCCTCCGGAATTTTTATGCTCGTCAAGCCCGTACAACCGGAAAAAGCATATTCGCCTATGCTTATCATGCTTTCCGGAAGCTCCGTGATTTCCAAAGCTTCACAGTTTCTGAATGCCCGTTCTCCTATGCTCGTGACGCTTTCCGGAATTTTTATGTCCGCCAAAACGTAACAGTATGAAAACGTATCGTTTCCGATACGGGTAATGCCTTGCGGGAGTTCTATGCCTGTCAGGCTGTGACAGCCTTCAAACGCATAGTCTCCTATGCTCGTCACACTTTCCGGGATATCTATACTTTCCAAATCAAAACAGTTCGAAAATACCCAATCTCCTATGCCGGTCACGCCGTCCTTTATCACAACCGATGTTATATCATTTGTATATTCATACCATTGCGGTTCCTCTATCTCCCCCGTACCGCTTATCGTAAGTACGCCGTCCGCAAACGTCCATACCGCATTTTCGCCGCAGCTTCCTTGATCGACCGTTTCCGATGATACGGAAATTGTCGGAAAAAGCGAAACGATCACCGCAAGCGTCGTAAAAAATGCAGTTAATCTTTTTATTTTCATGTTAAAAACCTCCGTTAATTTTAATCTTACTGTCCGTATAACCTTTTAAAAGCAATCCTTTCTCACACAATACACTGTCATTTTAACACATTTTATAAGCAAAGTCAACCCCCTTACACTTCATAAAATAAAGAGCCGCGGCATTTATCGAAACAAAAATTCCGATATGTATTCTTGACAAGCATATGCAAAAGAACTATAATAAGATTAAAGTAATTGCAGGGGAGGAAATCGTATGGCGATATACAAATGCTCCGTTTGCGGAGCGATATATGATGAGGAAAAGGAAGGCAAGCCGTTTTCGGAGCTTGACGTCTGCCCGGTGTGCAAAGTGCCGGCGTCGAAATTCGAAAAAATCGACGAGCCGGAGGAAAAAACGGCTGTAAAATCATACGGCGGGGAGCTTGCGTACGATATGCGTTTTGCGCGCAGTGACCCGTCGGCGCGGTATATGTCGGAGATACATGAGATGGCGGTCACGGGACACCATATAAGCGCGGCAATGGGTACGCTGCTGCCTCTGCCTAAATGGGAGGATATCCTGATACTCGGCGCACAGCTTGCTCCGCCGCCCATGAACGACCATGATGAAATCGATACCCGGACGATAATAGGCAAACACGCAAAAAAACCGATGATACTGGAAAATCCGGTGTATATATCGCATATGTCGTTCGGCGCGCTGTCCAAAGAGGTCAAAACGGCTCTGGCTAAAGGCTCGGCTATGGCAAAAACCGCAATGTGCAGCGGTGAGGGCGGTATACTGCCGGAAGAAAAAGCGGCGGCTTACAAGTATATATTCGAGTATATCCCGAATAAGTACAGCGTGACCGACGAAAATCTCAAATCATCGGACGCAATAGAAATCAAGATAGGTCAGGGCACAAAGCCGGGTATGGGCGGTCATCTTCCCGGCGAAAAGGTCACGCCGGAGGTTGCGGCGATACGCGGCAGAAATGTCGGGGAGGATATTCAGAGTCCGAGCAAATTCCCCGAGATAAATTCAAAAGAGGATCTGAAAGCCATGGTTTCCATGCTGCGCGAGCGTTCGGAGGGCAGACCCGTCGGAATAAAAATCGCGGCGGGGCATATCGAGGCGGATTTGGAACACTGCGTATACGCCGAACCCGACTTTATCACCATAGACGGACGCGGCGGGGCGACCGGTTCGAGTCCGCTGTTTTTGAGAGAAGCAACGACGGTGCCGACGATCTATGCATTGGCGCGCGCGAGAAAATATCTTGACAGCGTAAATTCCGATATATCGCTCGTAATAACGGGCGGGCTCAGGGTAAGCGCAGACTTTGCAAAGGCGATAGCCATGGGCGCGGACGCGGTCGCGGTCGCATCGGCGGGACTTATCGCGGCGGCGTGTCAACAATACCGCATATGCGGCAGCGGCAATTGTCCGGTAGGCGTTGCGACACAGGACCCCGAATTGAGAAAAAGGCTGAATGTTGACGCGGCGGCGCAGAGAGTGGCGAATTACTTGAATGTGTCGCTGTCCGAGCTTAAAACATTCGCAAAAATCACGGGGCATAAATCGGTTCACGACTTGTCATATGCCGATCTGGTGACGACCGACGCGGATATATCGAAATACACGAATATAAGACACGCGGGAGAATCGGCTTATAATAATTGTAATAACGGTAATAATAATAATACAGACAATATAAGAGAGGAGAACAAAAAAATGAAAAAGTACAAATGCAAGATATGCGGCGAGATATTTGAAGCGGCGGAAGGCGAGGCGGTATGCCCGCTCTGCAAGGCAACGGGTGAACAATTGGAAATTATCGAGGATTCCAACGCAAACAAGTATGCCGGAACACAGACGGAAAAAAATCTTTGGGCGGCGTTTGCGGGCGAGTCACAGGCGAGAAACAAATACACCTATTTTGCATCCGTGGCGAAAAAAGAGGGCTACGAGCAGATGTCCGCGCTCTTCTTAAAGACAGCCGACAACGAAAAGGAACACGCAAAAATATGGTTCAAGGAGCTTAACGGTATCGGCAACACCTCCGAAAATCTGAAAGAGGCGGCGGACGGCGAAAACTACGAATGGACAGATATGTATGCGGGATTTGCCGAAACGGCGGAGAAAGAGGGATTTCCGGAATTGGCGGCTAAGTTCCGCGCGGTAGGGGAGATCGAAAAGCACCACGAGGAGCGTTACCGCGCGCTTTTGAAAAATATCGAAACCGCCCGGGTATTTGAAAAGAGCGAGGTCAAGGTTTGGGAATGTCGAAACTGCGGTCATATCTGCGTTGGCACAAAGGCTCCGGATGTTTGCCCCGTATGCAATCATCCCAAGAGCTATTTCGAGATCAACGAGAAAAATTATTGATAATTGCGAGGCTGCGGCACACGCCGCAGCCCTTGTTTCGTTTATCAAAGCCGCAAAATATTGTAATAATAAAATCATCTCACGTTTTTATTAAACATCAATTTGCTTTCTATTTCATTCTCATCGTATACCTTTAAAACAGTGCTGCTCAAATCGGTTTTGCAAACCGTGTTGCTTTCTATATTGCGTTTTAATACGGCGCCTCCGCCTATAATACACTTATTTCCGGTTTTTACTCCGTCAAATACGGTGGCGCGAATACCGCAAAAGCTTTGCTCTCCGATATGACAGCCGCCCGCGACGATACTGTGTACACCTATAAAACAATGCTTTTCTATAAGCGCATCATTACCTATCAAAACGTGTTCTCTTATTATGACATTCGATTTAATTACCGCACCGCTTTGAATGACCGCATAATCATTGACCCAGCAATTATCGCCCTCAACCTTTCCTCTGATTACAGCGTTAGGGGAAATCAAGTTTGCAAATTTATATCCCTGCTCTTTTAAACGCTCATATAAATTTCTCCTGTCCGCATTTAATCTGTTCCATCCCAACGCAACAAATAATTCCACACCGGTCATATCAAATTTTTCCCGCAGATCCTCCAAAGCAAATACGGGTAATCCGTTAAAGCTGTCTGCGTCCATGTATTCCCGGTTTACGGTAAAACCCAAAATATCAAACAAATCATGTATTTTTATAAAATCGTATGCCTGTCTTGCGTTTGCGCTTTTTCCCACAATAATCAGTTGTTTTTTCATTCCCGTTCGACCTCCGTTTTGATTGTATTATGCATGAAGTCTGTTTAAGGCTGCGGCGTTTTTGTGAAATTCCTCTCCGCGCGCTTTGTCAAGTTCAATATATCCGCCTATTTCTTTCATATATCTACTCCGCAGTCATCACCTGTACAAGCTTATGAATTCTTGCCATTTTTTCATTCATCTCATCGTCGGTTTCAAACTTCAGAACAAGAGTTCCGACAGCTTTATTCGCGCCGGAAAAACCGTTGACATACATACCCTTATCGATCCAAAGATCCGTTTCGACCACATTTCTTTTCAGTTCATCGGAAATATCGAGAGAACAAAAGGTTCCGGGTTTGTCACTGTGCAGGATGGCTTCGGCCCAAAATCCGTTGTACGGTTTCTGCTCTATATCCCGGACAGGCTCTCCGATTGCCGCTTTTACCGCATTTTTTATCAAATCAACCCCGGTTGCAAACCGAATCATTTCGGCAAGTCTGTTTCCGCCGCCTCTCGGAGATACCTCCATAATATAAGCTTTTCCGTCCGTTCCTTCACGAGTTTCTATATTATAAACAGAAGTTCCCATATTCAGTAACCTGAGCAATCTTTGAATTTCATTCTTCAATTCGTCCCGGCTCATTTGAGACATGGATGAGGGCCAGCTGTATGCCGCCGGTGTATACGGATTTTCCGCCCGCATATCAAATCTTTGGCTTGAAAAAGAAACATACTTTAACTCCCCGTTCACGGAAAAGCAGTCCGTATCGGACGAAAAACCTTTTTGCGCGATAAAGTCCTCAATAATAAACTCTTCACAGTGTGAAAAAGATAAAGCATATCGAATACCGGCTTCCAAATTTTCGGGATCATTCACGCGCGTAACCCCTTTACTGCCGGCCGAATCGGTCGGCTTCACGATTACCGGCCACCGAAACATATCTTTCTCTTTCAAAGCTTCTTCAACAGAAGAGAAACTTTTTGCCGTCGGAACAGTAAAACCATGCTCTGCCAAAAACCGGCGAAAACGTCCCTTATTTTGTAAAATGCACACCGATTCATAAGGACCGCAGGTCGGAAGACCGAGCTTTTCGGCAACATATGCAGCCGTTACCACACCCGGGTCACACGCAAATGACATTATCCCGTCAATCCGCAATTTTTTCGCAGCGGCAAGAACAGCCTCTTTATCAATAATGCTGACATTGCAATATTCGTCCGAATACTTATGTGCAATATTATCGGGCAGATAATCACAGGTGATCACA
>JAFLUR010000459.1 GCA_022508725.1 Oscillospiraceae bacterium | reverse complement strand
CTGTGTGTGGTAAGCGTTATTGTATCCGCCGCAAAATTGATTTCAGTCGTGTATGTGACAAACATCTTAGCATTGAACGTTCCGCCTGTTCCGAGCGACGGCATACCCGGTCTTGACGCCGAGCCGTCAAGCTGCTCGACTCCGCCGACCTTAATTGACTGCACTCCCGTCGCATAGGCGTTTATGTGCGAGCTTACAAGCTCGTTTCCCGCACTGTCCTTAATTATATAATCGGTATACTTTCCGCTCAGATGCCCGTATGCGATATCCGTCTTGATTATAATCGTTTCGCCATGCGCCGCCGATATCGGATCGTCAAACGTTGCTGTAACGCTTCCGCCGGACTTCGCCTCCGATGTAAGTCTTATACACTTATTCGTTTCATCATAAACCGCCGGACCGCCGAGTACCGGAACATTCGCTCCCGTTGATGTCTGATCCGTTGAAAAATCCCAATTGTAAAGCGTTTCAGATGTCGGATCGGTATCGGGTCGGATATTTACAATAGTATTGAATGTTTCGGTAATTATGTCTTCCTCGCCGGCGATCTTGATTTTCAGAGTATGCTTTCCGTTTCCATTAAACGGTACCTTCGAATAGGTACCCTCTTCAACCGTGTTCTGACGGATATACTTGATCTCTCCGTCATCCGACTCTATAACACATACCGATTCTTTACCGTAATAATCGTTCATTCTTGTCATCGGATAAACATAGCAGTTATCATACGATGCGAACAGCTTGGAGTCGGAGACCGAAACAGTCATCGCCGGAGCGACAGCTTCATATGTATTGTCCTCCGTCACCTCCGAAATCTCACCTTTTAAAATCATGATCTGTATTTCCGCAGCGTTTTCCGCAGACGGTTTAGAACATTCAAAAACCGTAAAGGCGTCATCGGCGCTGATATTTTTCGGAGTAAATTTCACATCGAGCATATTGCCGTCATCATCATATAAAGCCATAACAACGGTATACACTCCGTCGGCTTTTGTGAGATTTACAAGCGTAACATCCGACATTCCGGGAGCTGCTGCGGCAATTAAGAATTCCGGATTAAACAAAGCCGTAATATTTCCCGTCTGCTTCCGTGCCGGATTTGAAGCCTCCGGAAGTACGGACAATATTCTGTTATATTCCGTGTTATAACTCTCAGGCGCGCCGTAATATGACTCTTTCTTTACACCCGTTGTGATCACAAACTTGTCGATAACAACGCCGGGGCTCTCATTATAAAGCCTTATCGTATGCATTCCCGCTG
>JAFLUR010000458.1 GCA_022508725.1 Oscillospiraceae bacterium | reverse complement strand
TTTTAGAAGTGTTGGTAAAAAAAAGGTCGTACACGAGAACCACAGGGTTGTTATTCGCTTTTTATTTATACTAATGATAACATACATATGTCGGAATTGCAAGAGTTTTTTTTGATTTTGATAATATTTTGTACAACCTGTACAAATAAGATACAATAAATTTGCATTTGGTAAAATTTTGTTTTAATTTCCGGTTTTATAGGATAAATATCAAAATAAAGGAATTTTTAATGAGGGTTATCGGGCATTAAAAAGGCTGCGATCTAAGGATCGCAGCCCGTCCGTAATTATTCAAAATCGTCATTGTCGCGTCTTACAAACTCGTTGAACGCGGCTTCAAGCTCATCTTCATCTTCTATCATAAGCAGGGTGTCATCATCGGGGCTTTCACCCTTTTGAAGCTTCATGATAATAACATCGGTTTCCTCATCTGCGGCGTTTTCCGTTGTTTCGATCATAGCAAAATAAACATTATTGTTAAAATCATAAACATCTATAACTTCACATTCCACCGGATTTCCCGCTTCATCCTCAAGTATAATAATGTTATCCTCCATTTATCCTACCTCCGTTATTTATAATATATGTTTATTGTATATCAATAATACCTAAATGTCAACAATTATTTTACGGTTTATATATTTTCCGAAAATTTTTTATCAAATTATATTGAAATTGTTGTATGTGTGTGATATAATAAGAAAAATACGGTTTAAGAAATGTGCCGTATGTCAATTGTTTACGATCGGGAGGTTATAATCATGAAAAAGACAAAGATTTTGGCGGGAGCCGTGGCATTGTCCTTAATGCTTTCATCTGCGTCCGTTTTTGCGGAAACAAAGATGTGGAATATGCCGGAGAATACGGAAGGTGCGGAGTATTACGATGCTGCGCCGGCGGATATGTATAATCGGAATGATGATATAAGCGTTGTGTTTAACGGTGAAATTATTGCATTTAACGAGTTGTATCCCGTAAATATCGACGGAAGAGTAAAGCTTCCGTTCAGAGAGCTGCTGGAAAATATAGGAGCTACCGTGGATTACGATGAAAGCACCGGAACGGTTTCGGCGGTAAGAAATAACACGGAAATCAAATTTGCGTTGAATTCGAACACGATTTATGTCAATGATAACGGAAACACATCCGAATTTGTTATGGATTCGTCGATAGATATTATCAACGACAGAACATTTGTTCCGGTAAGATTTATGGCGGAGGCGTTCGGTCTGACGGTGGGCTGGGACGATTCTTTCAAAACGGTGGTAATAACCGATATCGAC
>JAFLUR010000457.1 GCA_022508725.1 Oscillospiraceae bacterium | reverse complement strand
CGGAAAACGGCGCCGGACAGAAAAAAGTCCGCACGGATAAAGACAACGAAAGGGGTGATTACAATGACTTTTCTTGATGATCTCTATTACGGGAATATCAAACCGTCAGACAATGAATTTGTGAAAAATTCGGAATTTGATAAAGCTCTGAAAACATTTTGCAACTGTGAAAACGAACTGCGTAAGGCGCTTGACAGAGATAATGAAGCCATTACCAAGCTGATAAATGCACACAATGAATTATTGACGGTTACAGGTTTGGAAAATTTTAAAATCGGTTTTAAATTGGGGGTGAAAATGATATACGCCGGTCTTATTGATGAAACCGGTGTGTTTAAGAATGTGACGGATTAAAATTATTGTTGTGAAATGCGTATTCAGATTTTGCATCCGGCAAAAAATCCTGAAAAAACTTGACCTTCTACCGTTTGTGTGGTATATTGGTAATATAGTAAATTTTGTAGTCCATTGGTATATTATTTCAAGAAAATCGCATAAATATGTAAATTTTAAATTTGTCCCGAAATATTCGGTTTCGGGACAAAATGCCGGCAAACACGATATTATGCGAATTTTATTTGCAGTATGCCATGTTGATGGTAAATTGACTTATTAAAAATCAAAATGATTGGAGGAACTATTATGTATGGTAAACAAAACAGGTTTATAGCGGCGCTGTTGGCGCTCGCTATGTGTATCGGCTTGACACCATCGCAAATATTTGCGGAAGATTACGACTCGGGCAGAGCTGTAAATATCGCCGAAATGAATGTGGACGCGCTTGATTCGGGTGAAGAACCCGGCGTATCAATCGAGCCGGATTCCACGGAAGAGTCGGTCGCTGCCGAAGCGCCCACTCCGAAGCCCACGTTGGCGCCGGGTGATAAGGAAGAAACCTATTTCGAGGATGATTTGAATTCGTATGAATCGACAGGATTATCCGCTCAGGGTACAACAGGGCAAGAGGTCACGCTCGGCAAAATGATCCTTGCCGTAGGAGCAAGAGGCAGCGGCGGTGACGGCGAATCCGTTATCGAAACGGAAAAGGATGAGGAAAGCGAAAATTCATATTTCAAAATCGTTTCGGGAAGATTTGCAACATCGCAGAGAGGTGCTTCCATAGCGTTTGCGGAGGATGCCGGCATTCCCGCTTTCGCGGATACTGAGGACGGTTATTTATGGCAGCTTTCCTTTGACGCTAAATATACGGACGCCGCTTCGACGATCCAGATCATGGGCGTTACGGATAATACCACAATATTTGGCGATATGGTCAACGACCCGTATCTGAGCGTTGCGAGCAATTCGCAGATCGTTACCGGCGAGTGGCTGCATGTAGCCGTAAATGTGGCAAAA
>JAFLUR010000456.1 GCA_022508725.1 Oscillospiraceae bacterium | reverse complement strand
CATATCCTTCATTATATATCATTTCTTTAAAAAAGTAAATGCTGTTGCCCTGTTCTTTATTTATTGCTACACGGTACTCCAAAAAATAAAAATACTTGACAAAAGCGCAAATATGCTGTATAATATATGCCAGGTTGTTATATTTTTATTAAAATATCTTAACCGGTTACCCGGTGTCTGTTTGTTGCCGATTATTCTTTTTCCGGAGGAGGACGGATTATGTTAAACGCGGAAGCAGAAATTTCAGATAGTTTGTCCGATGAAGAACTGGTTGAGCAATTTCAATGCGGTGATGCCGATTCCCTTAATATTATTATCGAACGCTACAGCGCTTTTGTGCGCGGATATACAAAAAAGTACTTCCTTGTGGGCGCCGATCAGGATGATATTATGCAGGAGGGTATGATAGGAATATATAAAGCCGCAAAGGATTACAGACCGGAAAAAAACTCAAGCTTCAAAACCTTTGCCGCAATGTGTGTGAAACGCCGGATTATAACTGCCGTAAAGACCGCGCTTCGTCAAAAGCATACGCCGCTTAACAATTATATCTCTCTTAACAGACAGGTGTATGACTCAAAGGCGGAAACAACTCTTGAGGATATTATTTCTCTGAGTTCGCCCGTAAATCCGGAAACGATATTTATTGACCGCGAGGATTACGCGGGCATGGAAAATAAGATAAATAAGGCTTTGAGTAAGCTTGAGTTCAGGGTATTGTCTTATTATCTTGAAAAACGTTCATATCAAGAGATTTCTGTTTTGATAAACCGTGATATCAAATCGGTCGATAACGCTTTGCAGCGTATTAAGAAAAAGATCGAAACATTGCTGAAAGATATGGATAATTAAAAATGCAATATCCGTCAAAAGATATATGTCGGTGCAATTCCGACAAGGCGGAAAAGGGTGTATCGTAATACGGCATACCTATAAATAAAACAATTTCAAAGTGAGGGAATTATTATGTATGAAGACAAAAAATTAGTTTGCAAGGATTGCGGAGAGGAATTTATTTTTTCTGCGGGAGAACAGGAATTTTATGCCGAAAAGGGTTTTGAAAACGATCCTATCCGCTGTAAGGATTGCCGTGTAAAAAGAAAGAACAGTATGCGAGGCGCAAGAGAAATGTATGAAATCACCTGCGCGGATTGCGGAAAGCTTGATAAAATACCGTTTTTGCCAAAAAACGACAGACCGGTTTATTGCAGCGAGTGTTTTGAAGCACACAAATAATCCCTTGCTTTTTAGGATTGGGAAATTCATCGAACCGATATTTATCGGTTCGTTTTTTTTAGAGCCTGTTCGGCATACGGAAATCGTCGGATTTTTGAGTGGATTTTTCTGCCGGCAAAGTCCGAAATTTGC
>JAFLUR010000455.1 GCA_022508725.1 Oscillospiraceae bacterium | reverse complement strand
GACCTATGCTTTCCGACCTGCGTGAATCCGGTTCTATCGAGCAGGACGCGGATATAGTAATGTTTCTCTATCGTGATGAGAAATACAATAAAGACACTCCCGACCCTACTCTTGCGGAATGTATCGTGGCGAAAAACCGTCACGGAGAAACGGGAACGATAAATATGCGTTTCAACGGGAAGTACACATTATTTATAGGAATGGACAAGTATCATCAGAATCAGGAATGATACGTACAATCATAATGCATAATGTAAAAATTCTTTCTGAATGAAAAATTTCGGCGGTCTGAATTGTATTTATTTTAGAATACATTTTTGGAGGTAATCTTTATGAGAATTTTCAGACGCATATCCGCTTTTATTCTTTCCGCTGCAATTGTAATTTCAATGGGAATGACTGTTTCTGCAAAAGAGCTTGTTACGATTGACGGTCTCAGGTATGTCTCCGATAACGGAGAAAATACCCTCTATACCGGCTGGACAACTATTAACGGTCTGCACAGATATTATAAAGAGGGAAAGCGCTGCATAGGCTGGCATAAGATCAATGGCAGCTACTATTATCTTACCAGATACGGCGGCAAGGCTTGGGGACTTTATCAGATAGGCGATACGGTTTACGAGTTCGGCGAGAATGGAAAATATATCGGTAAGGCTTCGTCAGATACTACCACAGATGCGATCATACAAGCTGCCATTGACCGTATGAACAACTTTGCTTTTAAAGGAACAACTTATGAAAAATATGAAGTTTATGCCGATGATGTTACATTTACATCTTTGATCTGTTTTTTAAGTGATGGTGATGAAGGTGACACTTACGCAATATATCTTACAAGCCACAAAAATTTTGATATTTATAAGGATCTGTGGGGCGATTGTGCAATATTTGAATATAAAAAGGCAAAAGCGTCATATAACGACCTGATCGATCTGAAACAATATATTATTTCAGATAAAAAAGAAATACAGGACAAATTAAATATACGTATTGTTTCTTTTGATATATGGTACGATTACCTTGACATCACAGTGGAACACTGTGAGAATGAAGAGGTTGAACAATTTCGCAATTATCTTATTGAAAAAGGTGTTTCCGGTGATATGTTTGGTATAGCTGTTATAATAGAAGATACGGATGAAGATTTGTGGGTCGATATCTGCGAATTTGAATAAAACAAAGTAAAGGCAATAATTGACAATGCTTAAAAAGATCAAACAAACCATCTTACAATTTGATATGCTCAGACAGGGCGAAACCGTCTGCTGCGCGCTTTCCGGCGGAGCGGACAGCGTTGCCCTGCTTCTTTCCATGAGAGAGCTTTCGGAAGAGCTTGGAATCTCCCTTTCCGCGGTGCATATCAATCACCTGCTTCGGGGAGAAGAAAGCGACCGGGACGAGAATTTCTGCCGGGAATTGT
>JAFLUR010000454.1 GCA_022508725.1 Oscillospiraceae bacterium | reverse complement strand
GGAGTGGGAGTTTGCGGTCATAGACGCGGCGGATGATATCACGCCTTTGCTTGCAAGCAAAAACTATACCGGGACGGAGAGCAGCATTGAGGGAATACCCATAGAAACCGACGGACTTACGGTATACAGGGCGGGGCTTTCGTCAAGCCTGTCTGAGATAAGGAAAAACGACGTCCTTTATTACAACCCCAAAACAAAAATACTTGATGTGTATACCGATAAGGTCACGGGAATATATTATGACGCCAAACCCAATAAGGCGTATGTTTCTTCCGTTATTGTGGGCGGAAGCGAATACGATGTCGATATGACGGCGGTATCAGCGCTTGATGCCTCCGCCGGCAGCTTTGAGATAGGCGAGCATATTACGCTTCTTTTGGGCAAGGACAATAAAGCCGTGTTTGCCGTGGAGCTGTCCGATACCGTGCTGTATGATTACGGCGTTCTGCTCGATACATACACAAATATAAAGGACGGCACAATGGACAAGGGCAGAAGCGAAATTACAGCAAAAATGTTCATGCCGGACGGAAATATTTTGGAATACAATACGGATAAGGATTATAAGGATTACAAGGGCGATTTAATGAAGCTGACTTTCACGGGCGATACCGTGTCGCTTTCAAAAGCGCCCAAAACAAAGCTCTCGGGTGAGATCGATAAAACAAACCGTATGATAGGCGGAAAAACCGTTCTTAAAGATGTGAGTATCATTCAAAGGCTGAGCGACGAGGGCGCGGAGGAAACAGAGGTAACATTGATAAATTGGGATACGATAGACATAGGCTCTCTTTCCGAAAGCCGGACCATAACATATATCCCGGCGAACGCGTTCGGTGACGTTCAGATATTGTATATTGAGGATATTACGAATTTGTCGTATAATTATGCGATGGTTACATCGTCATCAAGCTCCGGCGGGGGTGATACCTACAAGCTGTTAAGGAACGGAACGACCGAAACGGTCACATCCGAAAGCAACCGCACGGTATATTCGGGTATTCCCGCAGCGTATAAGGTCAGCGGAAATAAGGTCGAGGATATATTCAATCTTTATGAAATAGCGAGGGCAAGCGATATAGGCGCGATAGACGGAGGCAGGATAATGATAAACAATTCCGTTTATAAGCTCGGAACGAATGTTGTATTCTATTCCGTTGACACCGGCAAGGCAACGGCAAAATATTCGACTCTTTCGATATCCGATATGCAGTCGCTGAAAAGCGGTGAAATATCTAAGGTCGTTATCTACTCGGATGAGCCGGAATTCAAAAGCAGCAGTATAAAGGCTGTTGTGGTTACGCTTAGATAATGTAAATAATGCGGGCAAAAAAACGCGCTGTCCGGAGAAGTTGTTTTGAGCAAAAATTTCAGCATTAAGGAAAACACTGATTTAAAGGTAATCAAAAAATAATTTACGAAAAAATATACGCTTTTC
>JAFLUR010000453.1 GCA_022508725.1 Oscillospiraceae bacterium | reverse complement strand
GTATATTTGACCCATTCGTCGCTGTCCTCTTCAAAATATTTGTCACGCAGTCCGGCAAGCCGGGAATAATATTCGCTTTGAGTGATATATCCCAGATCAAGACTGTTTTTGAGTGCGGAAAATTCCTCGCTGCGGACCTGCTTTTCCTTTTCGGCGGCGCTTTTTAGCTGTTCGAGATATTCCTCATCCGCCGACTTTTCAAGCCTGAAATTTTCCTCCCGTATAAGCTTTGCCGCCTTTGCGGAATCCTTTGCGGACGCAAGCTTTTCCTCATACTCCGCCCTTGCAAGCGCCTCCGATTGTTCCTTTCTCTTTTTTTCTATCCTCACCTTTTCGGAAGCATACAGTGACTGTGCCGAAACGATATCCTTTTGATTTTTGACGGTATCGTCAAGCATATCCTTTCCCGTTTCCGAAACCGACTTAAGAATTTCACTCTCCGCCTTTTCATATATCCCCGCGGTTTTTTTCCGCGTGTCCGTCAATTCGCGGGATATATTCTCTTTCATTTTTCCGATCCCTTTTTTGATTCTCTCAAAAAAAGTCTCCGAAAATCCCATATTCTCACCTCCTAAAACAGTCCTTCAAATCCGCGCGCTATCTCCGATTCCCCCATAACATTGCCCGGCAGCGCATAGATGTGTTTGAGTCTTATGTATCTGCTTTTTTGTTTTCCCGAGAGTCCGGATATATCCATGCTCCTCAATGAAACGATCTTGGAAAATACCGATTCCGCGCTCAGCGATTTCATAAGCGCAAGAAAAGTATGCCAGTGCATATATTCGGTCTGCAGGTCTATACCGTACTCCGAGCGAAACGCCGCGTATATATACGGAGCGTCATATTCAAAGCTGTATGCTCTGCGTGATGCGGAATCAAGATGTCCCTTTTCGCCCTCAAAGGGGTTGTAAAAAGCAGCTGCCGCCCTAAACGCCTGTCCGATATTGCCGGGCAGGCGCTTAAAGCATAAATGCAGTATCTCCGCTGTTTTCTTTTCGACCGCAATGTTCTTATCGGCAAGAATACCGTCTATTTTTATCCAGTTTCTGAAATCGGTATATACGGGTATCTTTTTATTCTCAATAATCACAAAATCGGCAGGAACATCCGTAAGTATGCTCATTCCGCAAAGGTACAGGTAAGCCAATTGTCCGTGCTTGTCGCTGTACCGAATACCTTTTCGCTCTTTACCTTGAACACGCCGCTGTATGTGTATGCCTCGGTGGTATCGCCCTCGGCGTCCGGAATTATCGAAAAGCTGCGCATGACCGCATTGTCTTTTTCTTTTGTCATATCGACCATTACAATGGGTCTTACCGCGTCGTCTCCGACATATTCGTTATCGGTGACGGACGCGATATCCTCATGCACCGCGCTGCCGGAATACATATCAAAGCTGTACGAGATAGACGGCGAATAGCCCACAAGATCGGTCTGCGTCAT
>JAFLUR010000452.1 GCA_022508725.1 Oscillospiraceae bacterium | reverse complement strand
GAGATCGTCGGATTTTTGAGCGGATTTTTCTGCCGGCAAAGTGCAAAATTCGCGGGAATACTTTGTGTATTTCAAGAATTTTGTGCAAAGCCGGCGGGAAAAGATGCCAAAAAGATGATGATTGGAAGATACTAAACAGGCTCTCAAAGCCTATTCCTTTATCAATCTCACCACCGCGTATTTCGGATCGGTTATCAATATTCCCTCATCGACGGCGGCCATATCCATCAGAGGGCTTACCGCAAACATGGTTTCGCAGGCTTTTCCGTTTTGCGTAACGGGCATTTTCTCCGGTGTGACCTTTCCCGCTATTGTTGTCGATGAAACGCATCTGTCTCCCGATATTTCGACGCGTCTTACCAAATTGTAATCCAGCACATACAAATATTCCTTATCCCCGCGTTTTTTATATTCAAGCCTGCGCGGCTCAAAAAATTGAATATATTCCTTCGGACCGTCTATGAATTTTATCTGATCGTCCTTTCCGGCAAACACCTTTTCCATCTTACCAAGGTAAACTGCTTTATTCCCGTTTCCGTCACATCAAAATGCGCGAAAGGCTCGGCGCTGTTTTCATTATACAAATCTATCGAATAATACACTCCGAATCTGTTCTGATTGATGGACTGCTCCGCCGCGTTCATTATAAGGTTTTCGCTTCTTCCGTTTTTTGCCGAGACCTGTTCTCCCGGATTCAGCACAAGCACACTGTCGTCCGCCACGACCTGTTTTGTTGTCGTTGAACCGTTTTCATCGATTACCGTTATCGACTGCTCGATAATCGCGGACGCCGCCGTCGAGCAAACAAAAATACTTACCGCCGCCAAAAATGATATAATTTTCTTCATGAACACATTTCCCCTTTGAAATTTTAACTAAAATGCATTTTTTGTAATTTTCCCTAAATAATGAAAATTACGCATAAATCGCACTCTGCGGCAATAATTATACCATATTTTAATATATATTTCAATATATATATAGAAAAAAATATTTTTTTGTATTTTCATACCTGAATATGACTTTTTTCGGCTTCCGCAGACGTTTTCGCGGAAAGAAATTTCGGGAATATTGACAAAATCGGGATGATATGCTATAATATTTTCTGTTATTTGTGCGAAAAATATCATATCACAAAAACACCGGAAAAATTGAGGTGATTGAAAAGCAATGAAACGTTTAATAATATCATTAAAAATATTATATGCCGTTATGATGCTTACAATACTCATTATATGTATTTTTATTCAAGACATTTGCAAAAAGCAGTTTTTGCTTCCCGATATCGCCGGCGTTTTATCGGGTATATGCTTATACGGGTTTGTTATTGCCGCAATGCATATCATACATCTGAAAATACCGTACAAATACATTAAAAGACTGATAATGATCCCAAGAGCCTGTTTAGTATCCTCCAATCATCATCTTTTTGGCATATTTTCCCGCAGG
>JAFLUR010000451.1 GCA_022508725.1 Oscillospiraceae bacterium | reverse complement strand
TTGCCCTTAATAAGCCTCAAACCGCCCGGATATAATATCCAAGCGGTTTTTTGCGTAAAAAGACCCGATCGAAACGGCTTACGGCAGAATCAATTCAATCGCATCGATAAGCGGTATCATTTCACCGTGCTTCCACATAAATATCTTCACATACGACGCATTTGCCGTATTGTTAAAATCAAACGACCGGATTATATGCTGTCCGTTTGAAAGTGATTGATGCTTAATATCAACGTCGATCAGCTCGTTATCCGCCGAATAAAGCGCCGCGATAATATCCGTATCCGCAGCCTCTCCGGTATTTGACACACTCAGACGGAACATCAGCGAATTACCGATCTTTACCGGCTTTTCGATAATCTCCGCGTATATATTTCCGATATCGAATACGACCGAGTTGAGCGCATAGTCCGTAACGATAAATTTTAAATTTTCCGGATCCGCATCGGTTACATCAAAAACAAAATTTGCATTTTGCAATGCCTTTACGGGTATCGCTCCGATCTCCTTATCTCCGTCAAATGCTTGTGCTCCCATCAAATGACGGTTATCGCTTGCCGAAAATGCCGCGTATTTCCTGCCGTCCTCCTCATAAATCCGCGTTTTTGAGACTTCGGGATATAACGAGTCGGTATAGAATTTGAATGATTTTTCCTCACTTCTGCTTCTCGGGTCGGCATACGCAAGCCTGCCGCTGAATTTAAGGGTATAATCGCCGTCCGGTAAATTAAGTTGGGGAAATGCGACCGTATCGTATTGAAAATCATCTTTCCTGTTAATACTAAATAAAGGTTCGGTATCATAAAAAACCAAATTGCCGTCCGCGTCATGTATCCGGACTGTCAGATCTGTTAAACCGCGGCGCATACAAAACCGCAGCATTGTATAGACGTCGCGACTGTTCGAAGAATATCCCGCAAAGTCCGGACTTTCGTATTCGTCTTTGGAATAGTTCTCCTCCGAATAGATACCGGAATTAAACAGTTTGTTCAAAATGAGGTTTGAACCGAGCAGGAATGGTTGGGAATCCTCGTATACGCCGTACAAACCGCCGTTGCCGGAGTTTTCCTCAAAATATGTCGGAGCGATTGCGGGAAATGCGGTCCAATCGCCGTAAAAGCCGGTAAACGGCATACTCGTTTTGGGCACCGAACCGTCCGCAGAACCCAAAACAATAAATCCGTCAATAAAAAATCCGTTTGTGAATATTTTGAGATTTTCCGCGGTTTGTTCTTGGTCAAGATTTATCGTTATCGTAATTTCTTCTTCGCTGTACCCCGGTATCGTATAGCTTTCTTTTGCATCGAATGTAAACTCAAGCGGTACGGAATCGGTTATGTAATTTACTCCGTCTTGATTTTCGTAATTATCGGTAAACACATACAGCCGGATATCATCATAAGTTACGGGGTCATACGTCAGATTTTCCGCCGTGAATTTAAGCGTGATCTCATCGCCGAGCATATCGTAAA
>JAFLUR010000450.1 GCA_022508725.1 Oscillospiraceae bacterium | reverse complement strand
TAGCGAGTACAACAAAAAAGCCTCTTGACGTTCATCTTATGATCGAGCATCCGAACAATCACATAAATATTTTTTTGGATAATCTGCGAAAAGGCGATACCGTATATATTCATCCCGAGGCGGAATATCATCCGTCCACGACTCTCCAAAAGGTAATCGATGCGGGTATGATACCGGGGATCGCAATAAATCCGGGCACAAGCATTGAAACCGTTTTTGAAATGCTGCGCATTGTAAAAAAGGTGCTTGTAATGTCGGTAAATCCCGGCAATGCGGGTCAGATGTATCTCCCGTATGTCGGCAATAAAATTGAAAGACTCCTTGATATACGAAAGGACATGAGGTTTGAAGTATATTGGGACGGAGCTTGCAGTATGGATAAAATAGAAAGATTTGCGCCGAAAGGCGTAAAGGGATTTGTACTCGGTACGACCATCTTGTTCAGCAGAGAAAAAGCATACGGAGATATTATAAAAGAAGTAAGGAATTTAGCATGAATGCAGAGAAGAAAAACGAAGGATATTATGAAGATGCGCACGGAAATAAGATATACGGAAAAAGAGATAACCTCAGCTTTGTATTTACGGGATATGATTCGGAAGTAAGAATAGGCGAAAATTTAAAAGTATCCGGTAATTTTGAGATCTGTATGGGTGCCGGCTCAATAGTGAAGATCGGAGATAATGTAAAATTAAATTGCTCTGAGATTACGGTACAAGATAATTCGATATTGAGTATCGGAGACGGCTCGGAAATATTATATTATATACAAAAACCCATATGGAAACGGGGGATAATATCAAAATAAATTGCCCCGAATCGGCGTTATTGGATAACGCCGTAATGAAAATAGGCGATAATACATCTGTTAATGCCGCTAAGGCAATTGTTATACACCAAAAGGGATCGGTAAACATCGGGAATGATTGTCATTATAATTTTTATTGGCTATTGGTTTGCGGCAATGCAATTTTAAATATCGGAAGCTGCGGCACGGGAGCGGATAATATACACATTAATATACCCCCGGGTACGGAAATACACATAGGCAGGGATTGTATGTTTGCGCACAACATATCATTACTGAGTAATGACGGTCATGCTGTATTTGATGTTAAAACAAAGAAAAACATAAGTTCGGCGGAAGAGATATCGAAACGAAGAAAAATAATCATAGGAGATCATGTATGGATAGGAATGAATACTTCAATTTTATATGATACCGAAATCGGAGCGGGAAGTATAATCGGTGCGGGAAGTCTTGTTAAAGGCGTAATACCGAATAATTGCATTGCGGCGGGAGATCCGGCAAGGGTTATAAGAAAGGATATTGCATGGAGCAGGAAATATCGGTCTGATGATATTTCGGACTGCGGAGAAGAATATATCGGTTTGACAAGGGATTGATAAGAGCCTGTTTAGTATTCCTCAAATCGTTGGATTTTTGAGTGGATTTTTCTGCCGGCAAAGTCCGGAATTCGCGGGA
>JAFLUR010000045.1 GCA_022508725.1 Oscillospiraceae bacterium | reverse complement strand
GTGAATTACCGGAAAAATATGGTCCGTGGCATACTGCATATAATAATTTCAGAAACCGGGCTCGTGAAGGAGTAATGAGTGCAATTTTCAAAAAATTTTCTCCGCTTGCCGAAGAAACTATTGAATTTCAAATAGATTCGACATATGTCAAAGCGCATCAGCACCGCATTTACCGCTTGTTTCCGCCCTTACCGCAATCGGCATACACCCAATCAAAATTGACAGTACCGCAACCAAACTCAAAATTCCCTTTTTCATCTTCATACCTCCGTAATTTTTTTATGGAAAATGTGCAGCTCAAACCTACATCTGCCCGAGTATATTACATATAATATTACAAAAACCGTAATATGTCAATATTATTCCTTTTCTTGTCCCGGAAATCAATTTTGCAAAAATAAATGTATGACTCCCTCAGCCGACTGTGCCGGCTGAGGGAGTAAATTGTATCGCTTTATAAACAAAAATCGATTTTCGTGTTTTATTGTTTTTCACGAAAAATTGATTTTTGTCCGCGTTAAGAGTTGACAAGATATCAAAATAATGATAAAATAATTTTCATGATAATACGAGGAGGAAAGTGTATGCAGGATAAGAATATTCCTTATAAAATATATCTTGACGAAAACGAGGCTCCGAGAAGCTGGTATAATGTCAGAGCCGATATGAAAAACAAGCCGGCTCCGCTTTTAAATCCGGGAACGCTGAAGCCCATGACAGCGGAGGAGCTGGGCGCGGTTTTTTGCGGCGAGCTTGTAAAGCAGGAGCTTGACGATACTACCGCTTATTTTGAAATTCCGGAAAAAATAAGGGAATTTTATAAAATGTACAGACCGTCGCCGCTGGTAAGAGCTTATTGCCTTGAAAAAAGACTCGATACCCCGGCAAAAATCTATTACAAATTTGAAGGAAACAATACAAGCGGAAGTCATAAGCTTAATTCCGCCATCGCACAGGCGTATTATGCAAAGGAGCAGGGACTCAAGGGCGTTACCACCGAAACCGGCGCGGGACAATGGGGTACGGCGCTGTCCATGGCGTGCTCGTATTTCGATTTGGACTGCCGCGTTTACATGGTAAAGGTATCGTATGAGCAAAAGCCGTTTCGGCGCGAGGTTATGCGTACCTACGGTGCGTCCGTAACGCCTTCTCCGTCCGATTTGACCGAGGTCGGCAGAAAAATTCTGAAGCTTCATCCCGGTACTACGGGAAGCCTTGGCTGCGCGATCTCGGAAGCGGTTGAAACCGCGACAAAAACCGAAGGCTACAGATACGTTCTCGGAAGCGTTCTCGCTCAGGTGCTTTTGCATCAATCGGTCATAGGACTCGAAACAAAAACAGCAATGGATAAATACGGAATAAAGCCGGACATTATTATCGGCTGCGCGGGCGGCGGCTCGAATTTGGGCGGACTGATCTCTCCGTTTATGGGCGAGAAATTAAGAGGAGAAGCCGACTACCGCATTATCGCGGTCGAACCCGCGTCATGCCCGAGCTTTACGCGCGGACGGTATAAATACGATTTCTGCGATACCGGCATGGTATGTCCGCTTGCAAAAATGTACACTCTCGGCAGCGGATTTATCCCCGCTCCGAATCATGCCGGCGGTCTGCGTTATCACGGCATGAGTTCGATACTTTCGCAGCTTTACGATGACGGATATATGGAAGCGATCTCGGTTAAACAAACCGATGTGTTTAAAGCCGCGGAGCAATTTGCGCGGGCGGAAGGAATTCTTCCGGCACCCGAAAGCAGTCATGCGATAAAGGCAGCGATCGACGAGGCTTTAAAATGCAAGGAAACCGGCGAGGAAAAAACCATACTGTTCGGTCTTACCGGAACGGGATATTTCGATATGGTGGCTTATGAAAAATTCCATGATAATCTTATGGATGACTATATTCCCACCGACGAGGATCTCAAGGTCGGATTTGACGGTATTCCGGATATACCCATGAATAAATAACGACCGCTGTCAATAATACAAAACGCCCGGAATAAGATGCGTCCGGGCGTTTTGATTTTTTTATAAATTTGCTTTGTTTCCGGGTAAAATCGATTTTTTTCTTGAAATAAACGCCGGTTTATGATAGAATGTTCATTAGAGCCTGTTTGATATCCGGGCTCGTTGATTTGCAAAAAGCAGTAAAAAACATAAAAAAATCAAAAAGTTATCGGGAGGTATTTTTATGAGTATTATAAGCAGATTCAAAGACATCATGGACGCAAACGTAAATTCGGTTTTAAGCCGCGCCGAGGAAAAAAACGCGGATAAGCTTCTTGAAAAATATCTGCGCGACGCAAAGGAAAATCTGGCGAGGGTAAAATCCGAAACAGCCGGCGTTATCGCAAATGAAAAAGCCGCCGAAAGAGAGCTGTCCGAATGTGAGACGAATATCGCAAAGTATGTAAAATACGCTTCCGCCGCCGTTAAAGCCGGAAACGATGATGATGCGAGAAAATTTTTATCCGCCAAAGCGGAGCTTTCCGGCAAGCTCGAGCTTCTTAAAAGCAATTACGAGAATGCAAAAGCGGACAGTCTTAAAATGCGCGATATGACGCAAAAATTATCCGACGACATAAACGCCGCGCAAAAGAAAATGAACGAGCTTAACGCCAAATCGGCTATTGCAAAGCAGAGAGAGAAACAGGCGGAGCTTATGGAAAAGCTCGATTCGGATTCCGGTATCGGCAATATGAACAATCTTTTCGATGCGGTCCAAAAACGTATTGACAAGGCGGAGGCTATGGTCGAGCTTAATTCGGATAAAGATGCCGACGACCTTTCCGAGCTTGAAAAAAAATACGGCGCCTATAATATTTCGGATGCGGACAGCGCGCCGGATTCGCCTAAAGCATCTTCAGTCGATGACGAGCTTGAAAAGCTGAAAAACGAGTTGGGCGTATGAGCCGCTGTTACGGAAGGATCTTTATATGAATTTTATTTGTAAGAATTGCGGCGGAAATATTGAATTTGATATAAAGAGTCAACAGTTTTGCTGCTCGTCATGCCGTACTCCCGAAAAAATCATCGCGGAAAACCCCAACGTTGAGGAGCATGATTTCAGAGAGTACGCTCAAAGAGAAAGAAACGCCGGTACATACGAAGGATTAAAAACGGTATACTGCTCAAACTGCGGAGCCGAAATATTGTTTGAAGGAAATAAAACCTCCACACGATGCCCCATGTGTTCATCACCGAATACAAACGCCGAAAAGCAGATATCCGGAATACCGCCGGACGGTCTTATCACGTTTAAAACAGATAAAAACCAAGCCCGGGAAAATTTCCGCAAATGGATAAAACGGTTATGGTTCGCTCCGAATAAATTGAAAAAAGCGTATCAGGAGGGACGCCTTGACGGGACATATCTTCCGTTTTGGACGTTTGATGCCGATGCGACCGCTCACTATTCCGGCGAGGGCGGAACGCGGTATACGACGGAGGATAAGGACGGCAAAACGCATACGAAAATTCATTGGACCAATGTAAGCGGCATCGTTTCCCGTTCCTTTGACGATATCCAAATATGCGCCCTCCAAAACGATACCGCTGAAATCGTCGATAAGATCCTGCCGTTCGGCACGATTGATAACTGCGTCCCGTACTCCCCCGCGTATCTTTCCGGCTTCAGCGCGGAGAAATATTCCGAGGGCGCAGATTCATCGTATTTAAAGGCGCAAAAGAAAATGGAAAGAAAGCTGCGTTCTCTTGCCGAATCGGATATTTTAAGAAAGGGCTACGATGAGGCGAAAATTCATTCACTCAATACGAATTACTCAAACGTGACATATAAAAATCTTCTTCTTCCGGCATGGATATCCTCGTTCGGATATTCCGGAAAAAAATATCTGTACATAATAAACGGCGAAACCGGCAAGGTCGGCGGCAAACGCCCGTACAGCGCCGTTAAAATCGCCGCCGCGATAATCATTGCCGCGCTTATCGCCCTCAGTCTGATATTGTTTTCCGCCGATGATACGGAAGCCGCGCTTATCGCCTCGTGCGAGAATAACCGGACTTTGATCGATTCCTCTTCGTATGGGCTGCCGGCGGCGGAATTCGACGAGAGCGGAACAGATAATTTACGGAATTCGGTACAATACCGGTTTGCCGGAACGATAAACCGGCGCAATGAAAGGATTGGTGAGAACAATGGCATGGTTCGGTCAGGGAAAAGACACAATAGAATGGGAGGAAACGCGCGACGACGCGCTGTTTTATAAATGGAACGGCAAGGAAATAAAAAAAGGCTCCGAATTGATCATACGCGAGGGACAAAAAGCCGTATTCTACGCAAACGGAAGAATAGAGGGAGTGTTTGAAGAACCGGGAGGCTTTGATATAGCAAGCGAAATCGTCCCGTTTCTTTCCACTCTCAAAGGAGTGTTTTCACTCAGAGGCGACTCCGGCATGAGAGCCGAGGTGTATTTTGTAAACGCAAAGGAGCTTTTGCTTAAATGGGGGACCCGTCAGAGAATAATGATCCCGACCGCGGAGGTCCCCTCGGGAATACCGGTAGGCTGCAACGGAAATCTTATTATAGAATTCCGCGACTATCAGAAATTTATATCCAAAGTCGCGGGAGTAAAAAGCACATATTCTCTTGATGATATCTCCGAACGCATAATGGGCGAGATCGGTCCCATCGTTACGGAGGCCATACTCGGCGGAGCCGATTCGGTCGGGATCAACGTTCTGTTTTCTCTTCAGAAAAATAACCGCACTCTGGCAAAGTATATATGCGAGGAGTTAGACAAAAAGCTGTTTGATATAGGCATGGGCGCTGTCGATGTATCGGTAAACAGCATAAATTATCCGGAAAATGTGCAGAAGATGGCGGAAACCGTCGCCGCTCAGTCGTTTGTCGGCGATGTAGGGAAATATACCGCTGTCAATATGGCTGACGGAATGAAAAACGGCGGTTCTTCCTTTGCCGCCATGCCGGCGCAGTTTGCCATGGGTATGCAGGCGGCGCAGCATATGGCTGAGAGTATGAGGTATACCGTTCCGCAAACGAATATGCCGCCGCAAAATTTCTCCGCGGGTCCTCAAGGCAATACCGGATATATATGCTCAGGCTGCGGAAAGGAATATTCGCAGGAGCTGAAATTCTGTCCGGAATGCGGAAAGCCTATACGGCTCAAATCGGAAGCTCAGTCCGGAGCGGATAAATTTTGTCCCCAATGCCGTAAAATGGTTTCCGGCAAATTCTGTTCGGAATGCGGAACACAAACGGTATAACCCATATATACACCGGGCGGAGCTTACTTCAGGCTGCGCCCGGTCAAATATGATCTCCGTTTTTTTAATCGTATTATTCCCCCAATTAAGTCTTGAAGAATTATGCGAAAAACGTATATTTTCCGGTAAATTATTTTTTTGCCTTCGAAATCGATTTACCGCGGCACAGATCGGAATTCGCGCACCCTCCGCAGCCGCAGCTTCCCGATTTTCTGTTCTTATACAGTCGTATGATTATCATTGCAACAACCGCCGCCAATATCAAAGCTGCGGCAAAAGTACCGATGTTCCCCCAAAAATATGTGATAAAAAAATCCGTCATGAAAACACCTCCTCCGTCAAGTTTTTACTTTAACATTTCGCGTAAAACGGTCGCTCTCTTTATACGGTCTCACAAGCATATAAATCATAAACGCCGTGACCGCAACCGCAAAAATCAATCCCATGACATTTACTCCCCCTGTGAAAAGCAGTCCGAATTGGTATACCGCAAGGGAAACCGCATAGGCAAATACGCACTGATATGTGACAGCGAATGCCGTATACACGGGATTGTTCATTTCGCGCTTGATCGCGCCGACAGCCGCAAAGCACGGAGCGCAGAGAAGATTGAATATCAAAAAGGAATATCCCGCAAGCGCGCTGAATTCCGCCGCAAAACCGCCCCATATCTCATTGCCGTTTTCGGAAATCTCTCCCGCAAAATGATAAAGAGATCCGTAAGTCGCAACAATATTTTCCTTTGCGATAAGTCCGGTAACGGCGGCAACAGCCGCTTTCCAATCACCCCATCCGAGAGGCGCGAATATCCACGCAATACCGCTGCCGATTTTCGCAAGAACGGAATTATCTATTTCTTCAACCATTCCGAAGCTGCCGTTCTCCACGCCGAATCCCATAAGAAACCAAAGCACGATCGTGGAAAGAAGAATGACTGTTCCCGCTTTTTTGATAAACGACAGACCCCGTTCCCACACGGAACGGAGAATATTTCCCGCTGTCGGCATACGGTAATCGGGAAGCTCCATAACAAAAGGCGCGGGATCGCCTGCGAACATCCTTGTTTTTTTCAGCATTATTCCCGAAACGATTATTGCCGCCGCTCCGATAAAATAAGCCGAAACAGCCACCCAACCGGCATTATCGAAAAGCGCTCCGGCGATAAAAGCGATTATGGGCAGCTTTGCGCCGCACGGAATAAATGTAGTCGTCATAATCGTCATACGTCTGTCCCTTTCATTTTCTATGGTACGGGAAGCCATTATCCCCGGAACTCCGCAGCCTGTTCCTATAAGCATGGGAATAAAGGATTTTCCCGAAAGACCGAATTTCCGAAATATCCTATCCGTTACAAACGCAATTCGTGCCATATATCCGCAGGCCTCAAGGAATGCAAGAAATATAAACAGTACAAGCATTTGCGGAACAAATCCGAGAACAGCTCCGACGCCGCCGATAATTCCGTCAATTATAAGGCTTTGCAGCCAATCCGCGCAGTTTACGGCGGTAAGGATATTTTCCGCAATTACCGGGACTCCGGGAATATACAGTCCGAACAGGCTCCAACCTTCGCCGAATACACCGTCGTTTGCCCAATCGGTCGCCCACGTCCCCACAGTTGTTATCGAAACATAGTAAACAACAAACATTACCGCGGCAAAAACAGGCAATGCAAGTATACGGTTTGTGACTATCCTGTCAATTTTATCCGAAACGGTCAATTTCCCCTTGTTTTTCTTTTTATAACAGTCCTTTATAATCGAAGCGATATATATGTAACGTTCGTTTGTGACAATGCTTTCGGAATCATCGTCTTTTTCCTTTTCGGCTTCGGCTGTATAATTTTCGATACGCTCCTTTATATCGGCGGGAATATTCAACATCTCAAGAACTTTATCATCACGCTCGAATATTTTTACGGCATACCATCTCCGGCGTTCCTCCGGAACGTTGTGCGAAACGGCATCCTCAATGCGGGCAACGGCGTGTTCGACGCAGCCGCAAAATCTATGCCGCGGAATTGAAGGAGTCTTGTTCACGGCAGCCTTTATTGCCGCGGCGGAAGCCTCGTTTATTCCCATGCCCTTTAACGCGGAAATTTCCACGACCTCACAGCCGAGTTTTTCCGAAAGCAGCCCGGTGTTTATCTCATCGCCTCTCTTTCGGACAACATCCGTCATATTTACGGCAACAACAACCGGTATCCCCAATTCCGTAAGCTGTGTGGTAAGATAAAGATTTCTCTCCAAATTTGTCCCGTCAACAATATTGAGAATTGCATCGGGACACTCTTCCGTAAGGTAATTTCTTGTGATAACCTCCTCAAGAGTATACGGAGAGAGTGAGTATATCCCGGGCAGGTCCGTTATGATAACATCCTTATGACCTTTCAGTCTGCATTCCTTTTTTTCGACCGTAACGCCGGGCCAATTTCCGACAAACCGGTCAGAACCCGTCAAAGCGTTAAAAAGCGTTGTTTTGCCGCAGTTGGGATTACCTGCGAGAGCTATTCTTATTTCCATATCAATTTCCTTTCTTTAATGGTTAGCACCGACTAACCTAATCGCAAAAATATACGGCGAAATAATTTCCGCCTCAAAACTTATCTGCCGCCGACTCATGCGGTTTCGATAATTTCCGCGTCCGCTTTTCTCAGTGAAAGCTCATACCCGCGGACGGTAATTTCAATAGGGTCGCCCAACGGAGCAACCTTGCGTATGTAAACCTCGGCGCCTTTTGTAATTCCCATATCCATCATGCGCCGCTTTACCGCACCGCCGCCGTGCAGTCTTGCCACGGTGACGGTTTGACCCACCTTTGCCTCTTTCAATGTTGACATATCAATACCTCCTCACACTGTAATTTTATTTGCCGTTTCCTTTGAGACAGCTACCCTTGATCCCTTGATTCTCACGATAACATTTCCGCCGTTTTCGCTTATGACGGTTACCGCTTCTCCCGCCACAAATCCGAGATTTTCGAGGAATTTTCTCGTTTCGGGATTTCCTCCCACCTTTTTGATTATATTTTCATCTCCTATGCCGGCAAAACCCAAAGGCATCATACTCTCCTCCCGTCAAGCCGGTTAGTTCCGGCTAACTGTTATGCTTAAAATTTGATTAGCCATCGCTAACCAATTAATATAATACTACGCGGAAGAAAAAAAGTCAACAGTTTTGAGAAAAATTTTTGCACGAAAAATAATTTCCGGTAAATATGCGCATGAGCTTCGGTTTGCATAGGCTGATCGTATACGATATACACAATTTTTATATGCATATTCGGGAATATCCCCGAGATCAATTTTTTTTGTAATTTTCGATAAACTCTTTAAGCTTTGAGTAAGTTTCCTCACTGAGAATATGTTCTGTCCGACAGGCGTCACGTTCGGCGTTCTCCTCCGACACGCCGAGTATTTCGCTTAAAAACCCTCTAAGCAGTATATGTCTGCCGTAAACCTGCTCCGCTTTCGCCTTTCCGCTGTCCGTAAGGATTATCTGTCCGCCCGGATCAACCGTTATATATCCGCCGGCTTTCAGTATTCCCACCGCCCGGCTTATGCTTGGTTTGGAGTATCCAAGCTCGGCGGCAATATCAACGGAGCGCACAAAGCCTGTTTTTTTATGCAGCAGCAATATGGTTTCAAGATAGTCTTCTCCCGATTCGCGGATCGCCATAAAAATTCCTCCAAATCATAATTATTACTTCTATTTTACACCCGATACGGGTAATTGTCAAGGAGTGCATCCGCGTCAAAAATCGCCGCCGGAAGCATCCGGATAAAAAAAATTCCGCATAAAAATATTTACAATTGCCGAAAGGTATGATATAATTACAGTTGCGACATACTGATTAATACATCACATAGGCTTGCGCTTGCCGAAATCGCACGCTTTGTTTTGTCATACCTATGTGAAGTATCAGTATGAAAGTGTGTCGCAGCATTAAATCAAAGCGGCTTTTTTGGAGTGCGTTGCAAAATTCATGTGCGGCGCACTTTTTATATTGTATATAATAAACATGGAGGACTCAGCTATGAAAATTTCAAGAAAAATTACAGCGGTTCTGACCGCCGCGGCTGTAATATGCTCATACGTCAACGTATTCGCCGCACCGAAAGATATCCCGTACTCCGAGCGTGTATTTGTGCCGTCAGATGAAAAAACGGCGGAAGTAAATTCCGCTGTCGATGCGTTCAAAAAGGCACTCGAAAAGGAGAACAATTGGGACGGCGTTACGGAAGAGTACAATAAACTGCTTGATCTGTACGTTGAAACAGGCACGATAAACAATCTCGCAAATACGGAGGTGATAAAGCTGAACTGCCTTATGGACAGTACTTATACTCCCGACGAGGCTTCGGCTTCGGCAGATGCGACTTCACGGCTTGCAAAGGATATGCGTCTTGCCGTAAAATCGGCTCTTTCAAGCGCATACGCGGAGCGGTTCAAGGAATATTGGGGCGAGAGGCGCAGCGCAGCGATAGAAAATATCACCGACACCTATGACCCCACCCGCTCGGATTTCAACAAACGCTATTATGAGATCGTAAACAATCCGAATACGTCCGTTTCCGAAAAAAGCGGACAGGCGGCTTCTTTGCTTGTTGAAATTGTCGAATACGGAAACAAGGTCGCAAAGGAACAATACGGCATGAACAGATATATCGACCGCATTTACAACGGAACGGGGTACACCGCGGAAGACGCAGCGCATTTCATTGATACCATGCAGGAATATTCGAATTATGTCAATAAATTCAGGAATTATCTTTCCCGTGAGGTCGTGACCGAAACCGTTGACGAAAGCTTTTCGCCGGAGGAGCTTGAAAAAAAGCTTGCCTTTGTCGGCAAGATAGATACAAAGATGGGCGACGCGTACAAGCATATGGTCGAAAACGGACTCTTTTTTGCATCGGAAAACGGAAATCAATCGGGACAAACCGCTTACTATATGTTTTACGGCGACGGAGCGATCATCCTTTCCGGCAAGCCGTCAATGCGCGCGGCGATACATGAGTTCGGACACTATTTCTCGTCCGTGACCGAGGATATTTCAAAGGAAAGCTGTTTCGCACCCAATAACGGCGAGTTTGCGGAATTCGACTCGCAGATTTTCGAGCTTCTCGCGCTCGATTGCTACGGCGATATTTACGGTGCGGATGCGGATAAATACATAGCCGAAAATCTGCTTGTGCTTCTCAATTCCGCGATTTACGCCTCCGCGTCGGCTATGACGGAGCTTTTGATATATTTCGGAGAGTGGAACGCGGATACTTTACGCGCGGCTATGGAAAACGTCTACGGGAGCGAGTGGTATTTGAACAATCAACTCTTTACGCAAATCGGAAACAGTATCAGATATCCGCTTGCGCTTGTTGACGCCTTGCAGGTGTTTGATCTGTATTTGAAGGATAAGGAGGCGGGATATGAAAAATATTACGAAATAATGTCCACCGACGAATCGACCGACGAGACCTATAATGAACTGAACAAGCGTTACGGACTTGTCGGCGCGTTTGACGAAAATGCCCTTGAGGTAATGACAAAAGCGACAAACAATATTTTCGAGCATTATTTCGGAATCGATTACGGTACCGCCCTCGATTACTTTGAAAACAAAACATATTTGGGAAACGTGTTCCCGACGTCACAGAAGGTATCGGTCAACGGAAACGCTCCCGTCACGCTTTACGCATACAACAGCAGCGGGCACAACTATATCCGTATACGAGATTTAGCCGTTCTTCTTGCCGGAACAAGCGCGGAATTCGGCGTTGATTGGGACGAGAAAACATTCACCGTAAACATACTTTCCGGCGTCAAATATGCTCCGACAGGCACGGAAATGTCCTCGATACCGCAGGTCGAAACCGCGGGAATGAAATCATCCGGCACCGCGCATCTGACGCTTGACGGGCAGGAAACAGGCTATGCGAGCGCGATATTCGTAAACGGTTGGAACTGCTACAGGCTCCGCGGACTTTCCGAAAACAATATTTTGCCGATCGATATTGACTACGACGCACAAACGAATACGGTTCTTATCACAACACGGTAAAACCGACCGCGGGATTTGATCGTATTGTTCCCCCAATTAAGTCTTGAAGAATTATGCGAAGAAGTTCCTTGACTTTCACGGCTTGTTCTTCTCATAAATTATTCAAGAGTTAATCGGATCATCAATAATCCGAATTTTCAGAGCCTGTTTAGTATCTGAGATCGTCAGATTTTTGAGCGGATTTTTCTGCCGGCAAAGCACAAACTTCGCGGGAATACTTTGTGTATTTCAAGAATTTTGCGCTTTGCCGGAAAAGACGC
>JAFLUR010000449.1 GCA_022508725.1 Oscillospiraceae bacterium | reverse complement strand
TTTCGGAGACGCTGAACCTGAAGCCGTCGGAAGTGTTCAAAACCTCTGTTCCGGCGATTGGTGCGGTATATGAAAATATAACGGCGAAAATCACAAAGAACGCAAAAACCGTACTTGAACATATTCCCGTTAAAAACACCGAGCCTGTTCCCTCCCCTGCCGAGGAAATTCCGATGCCGGAGGAAATTCCGACAAATGAAAAGCTCTTCCTTGCGGCAACACATCTGGAGCAGTATCGTCACGCGACATACTCGCCCGAACCGTATTATCTCGAGGGTCTGAAACGCGACGCATCGGATATCCGCATAAACAACGGCTACGGAAAGTATCTGTACAACCGCGGACGCTTTGAGGAAAGCATCAAATATTTCAACGCGGCGATCAAATCCTCGACATGGAAAAATCCCAACCCGTATGATTGCGAACCGTATTACAACCTCGGTCTTGCGCTTAAAATGGTGGGTGAAACCGACAAGGCATTTGACGCGTTTTATAAAGCGACATGGGACGGAAATATGCAGGATAAAGCGTTTTACCTGCTTGCGTGCATTGCGGCGGAAAAGGGCGAATATGAGGACGCACTCGTATTTGTCGAAAAATCACTCGTACGCAGTCTGCACAACTTAAAAGCGCGGACATTAAAAACCGCTTTGCTCCGCCTTATGGGCAGGATTGATAAGGCTGTTGAATTCGCGGAGAAAACAAAATCGATCGACCCGCTGGACCACGGCTGCCGCTATGAGCTGTATTTGCTTAAAGGAAACGAACTTGACGAGTTAAAGACCGTTATGCGCGGCGATAACCACAATTATATCGAGCTTGCGCTTACATATACGGCGGCGGGACTTATCGGCGAAGCGGACAAAATTTTGGCTCTCGCACCGAACGATGAGCCCATGACGCATTATTACAGATATTACTGCACAAATAACCCGGAAGAGCTTAAGAATGCCGAAAAAGCAAATTCACTTCACTGTTTCCCCAATCGTTTGGAGGATATTGCCGTACTGCAAAAAGCAATTAACGACGGAGGAAAATACGCGGCGTATTATCTCGGCAATCTGTTATATGACAAAGGCAGATGGCAGGAATCCGCGGCGCTTTGGGAAAACTGTGCGGAAAAAATAAATCTTCCGACGGTGTACAGAAATCTTTCGCTTGCGTATTACAATAAGCGCCGGGATTTTGAAAAGGCGAGAATTGCCATGGAAAAAGCGTTTGAACTTGATACGACGGACGCACGCGTGTTCTTTGAGCTTGACCAATTATACAAAATGCTCAATTTTACGCTTAAAGACAGACTTGACAATATGAACGCGCATCCGGAATTATTGGAAGGCCGCGATGATTTATATACCGAGTATATCACGCTTTTGAACTTAAACGGCGAATATGATAATGCTTATAACCGCATAATGAGCCACAACTTCCATCCGTGGGAGGGCGGCGAGGGTAAAATTACCGCGCAGTACAGAATATCTTTGATAAACA
>JAFLUR010000448.1 GCA_022508725.1 Oscillospiraceae bacterium | reverse complement strand
AGCTGTTTGAAGCGGTTTTCGCCTCATGCGGATACAAGGCAAGCGTTCTTGAAAAGGCGACAAAGGATGATATCGAAACAGGTCTTAAATACATAAATAACGATGCCTGTTATCCGTCGGTTATAGTTGCGGGACAATTGGTAAACGCATTCATATCGGGGCGCTGCGATCCCTCAAACACCTCCGTTATGATAACGCAGACGGGCGGAGGATGCCGCGCGACAAACTATATCGCTTTTCTGCGAAAGGCTCTTGTTCAGGCGGGATTTCCCGACGTTGCGGTCATATCGCTGTCAATGACGGGCATTGAGGAAAATCCCGGTTTCAGCGTAACTCCGAAGCTTCTTCACAATCTTATAAGATCGTGCGTTCTCGGAGATCTTCTTATGACCCTTTCGCTGAGAACAAGACCGTACGAGCTGAAAAAGGGCGAGTCGGACAGAACCCTCAAAATGTGGATCAAAAAGATACATATTATCGTGGCGAACAATAAGCTTCTCCCCAATTTCAGAAAAATGATAAACAGCATAATATCCGACTTTGACAAAATCGAGCTGAGCGCCGATATAAAACCCAGAGTCGGAATAGTCGGGGAAATACTTGTTAAATTTCATCCGGACGCAAACAATAATCTTATAAAGGTGATAGAAAGTGAGGGCGGTGAGGCAATAGTCCCGTCACTGCTCGATTTCTTCCTTTACTGTCTTTATAATGTCCGGTTCAGACATGAGCATCTCGGAATGAGCGCGATAACGGCAGGAATGCTCAACACCGTAGCCTCCCTGACCGAAGCCTGCCGCACATATATGAGAAACGCGCTTTTGAAAAATCCCAAATTTGCCGGATATGCGCCCGTTAAAATAAAGGATATAGCCGAAAAGGCGGAGAAGATATTAAGACTCGGACACTGCACCGGCGAAGGATGGCTGCTTACGGGCGAAATGATCGAGCTTATAGAAAAGAATATCCCGAATATAGTATGCGTCCAGCCGTTCGCCTGCCTGCCCAATCATGTGACCGGCAAAGGCATGATAAAGGCGATACGCAGAAAATTCGAGGACGCCAATATCGTAACGGTGGATTACGATCCCGGCGCAAGCGAGGTAAATCAGCTTAACAGGATCAAGCTGATGATCGAGGTCGCGTTTGAAAAGCTCAATAAAAATACCGATGCGGGCGAAGAAACGGAGTTTATCCTCTATCCGACAAACAACAGAAGAAATCTGCCGGGATTGTCTTAGGGCTTGTCCGGTATCCTCCGATCATCATCTTTTCGGCATATTCTCCGTGTGAGCTTATTCAGAGCCTGTTTAGTATCCTCCAATCAGGTTCTTATAAAAAGCCGACCGCAAACGAACTCTTAAAAACGCTCATTTGCGGTCGGCACGAATTTTATCCGTAAGAGCCTGTTTAGTATCTTCCGATCATCATCTTTTCGGCATCTTTTCCGGCAAAGCGCAAAATTCTTGAAATACACAAAGTATTCCTGCGAATTT
>JAFLUR010000447.1 GCA_022508725.1 Oscillospiraceae bacterium | reverse complement strand
TTATCGTTCATATGATGTGAATGTGCCCGAAGAAATATGCATGAATTGTCGGTTTTCAATATTAAGCCGTCTGTGATAACAAGCTTCGGATGCGGAAATAAAAAAATAATATCGACCGATGATTTTTTGTCATATATAATGCATAACGATACCTTTTTTACAGATTAAAAAGACAGGACCGGATGCGGTGAATTTACGGTCGTGATCAAAGGGAAGCGGAGGAATGTTTATGGATTTTGTTGCTATAGATTTTGAAACGGCTACATCTTTGCCTACAAGTATATGCAGCATGGGTATATGTATTGTTGAGGACAGCATGGTGACCGATGTTAAAGAAATACTTATAAAGCCGGTCCCGTATGAATTTTATGACTATAATATCCTTATCCACGGAATAACTCCGCTTGCGGTAAGGGATAAGCCTACCTTTGCCGAATGTTATGATGATATTTTTCCGTACATAGACGGAAAAACGGTTATAGCGCACAATGCGTCGTTTGATATAGGCGCTTTGAGGTCATGTATAGAGAAATTTAATCTTAAATGTCCCGTATTCAGATATATGTGCACGGTTCAGCTTTCGCAGAAGGCATATCCCGAGCTGCCGAGCCATAAGCTGAATAATCTGTGTGATGAATTCGGTATAAATTTTTCGCACCATCACGCCAATGATGACGCATATGCCTGCGCGTGTATCCTGCTGAAAACGGAAAAGGATTTTGATATTCATACATTTGAGGAATTATCCGAGCACTTTTCGGTGAAGCTGAATGATATGTCACCGGAAAAGCATAAAAGACTTATCGAGGAGAAGAAAGCAAGAGAGATCAAGAAGATCATGCAAAGAAAAAGCCGGGAAAGAAAAAGCAAGACAGAGTAACGAAAGAGGCATTTGATATTATGAATGTTTATGATTTTGACGATACGATATATAACGGTGATTCAAGCGTGGATTTTTATAAATTCTGCTTGAGGCGTCATCCGTCGGTTCTTTGCTGTGCGCCCGCACAGGCAGGGGCATATATCCGATTTAGGGCGGGCAGGTATACAAGAACCGAGATGAAACAGATCATTTACGGATATTTGCGTTATGTGGATAATATAGACAGCGAGATACGATTGTTTTGGAACATACATAAAAAAAATCTGAAAGAATGGTATATGAAGGATAAAAGAAGAGAGGATGATCTGATAATATCGGCGTCACCCGAATTTTTGCTTGCTCCGGTATTCAAAGAGATCGGCGTTGAGATGATGGGCTCAAAGCTCGATAAATATACCGGAATATACAGCGGCGAAAATTGTTACGGCGAGGAGAAACCGAAACGATTTTATGAAAAGTACCCCGCAGGCGTGATAGATGAATTTTATTCCGATTCTTATTCAGACCTTCCGCTTGCCAAGCTTGCCCGTAAAGCGTTTATGGTCAAAGGGAACAGAATAACGGAATGGAATATTTAAGAGCCTGTTTGTATTCCTCCAATCGTTAGATTTTTGAGTGGATTTTTCTGCCGG
>JAFLUR010000446.1 GCA_022508725.1 Oscillospiraceae bacterium | reverse complement strand
GCTTTCCCCGCAACTGCTCGACGCACGCCGCCGCAGTGGTTATTACAAAGGAGCCTATAGTAAACTACGTCCCGCTTCGCACAAACGAGGGCAATGTTGTAACGCAGTTTACAAAGGATACGATAGAAAGTCTGGGACTTCTGAAAATGGACTTTCTAGGTCTGCGCAACCTTACCGTTATAGAAAACGCCGTAAATCTTATAAAGGAAATACGAGGCATAACAATCGATATAAACAATATCGATCTTACCCGTAAGGAGGTTTACGAGCTTATTTCAAGCGGCAATACGGACGGTATATTCCAGATAGAGAGCGCCGGCATGAAACAGTTTATGCAGGAATTGAAGCCCGGCTGCCTTGAGGATATTATAGCCGGAATAGCTCTCTACCGTCCCGGTCCGATGGAGCAGATACCCACATACATATACAACAAAAATCATCCCGAAAAGGTCGTGTACAAGCATCCTCTTCTTGAGAATATACTCGATGTTACATACGGCTGTATGGTATATCAGGAGCAGGTCCTCCAAATCGTGCGTACCCTTGCCGGCTATTCTTTGGGAAAAGCCGATAATCTGCGCAGGGTTATCAGCAAGAAAAAGGTTGACGCAATGCGTACCGAACGCGAAAACTTTATATACGGTCTGAAAGACGAGTCCGGAAACGTTATTATTCCGGGTGCCGTTGCAAACGGAACAGACGAAAAAACCGCAATTTCCATATTTGATGAAATAAGCGATTTCGCCAACTATGCTTTCAATAAATCCCATGCCGCAGCTTATGCGTATGTCGCATATCAAACGGCATACCTCAAAACCTTCTACCCCGCCGAATATATGGCGTCGCTTATTTCGAGCATAGAGGATATTTCAAAGGTCAACGAATATATCATAAATTTCAAAAAGATGGGAATATCCATGCTGCCGCCCGATATAAATAAAAGCGACTCCGGCTTTACCGTTGAGGGAAACGGCATACGATTCGGATTGTCCGCCGTTAAAAATGTCGGAAAAAGCTTTATATCAAATCTCACGGAAAAACGTCGAAAGGACGGAGAATTCAAAAGCCTTACCGATTTCTGCAAAAGACTGTGCGGTCCCGAATTGAACAAGCGCGCGGTCGAGGGGCTTATACACTGCGGCGCATTCGACAGCCTCGGTCATCGACGCTCACAGCTTATAAGCATATACGAAACGGTTATAGACGATGTAAATCAAAGCAAACGCAGCAATGTTGCGGGACAGCTTTCCCTTTTCGGAGATGAGGAGGATATATCCGATATTCTTCCCGACATTCCCGAATATGACAAAAACACAATTTTGTGCATGGAAAAGCAATCGATCGGTATGTATCTGTCGGGACATCCGCTTGAAGAGCATATCGATAAAATTTCAAAGATAACATCGGTAAATATCGGCAGTATCCTGCGTGCCGGCGAAAAGGACGAAAACGGCGGTCAAATAAATCCGGACAGCGGTATACGAGATAATGACTTTCTGACGATATGCGGAATAATAACCCGCA
>JAFLUR010000445.1 GCA_022508725.1 Oscillospiraceae bacterium | reverse complement strand
CCGGCATCATTATGTCAAGCAGCATAAGCCGTATCTCGTTGTTTACCGCAATGTCAAGCGCCTGCCGTCCGTTGTATGCCTTAAAAACCCCGTATCCCTCGGCGGCAAGGAATATCGATATGCTGTTTACTATATCCTCATCATCGTCGGCAACAAGAATATTTGTATCTTTCACCCCGTTCACCTCCCCTACCGGTTTATCCGAATTATATTATATCATGTATTTATTAAGATTTCATTATGTAAATTCTTAAGATTTTCTTAATTTCCGCCGGGAAATTTATCCCTGCCTTTAATGATAAAAATTACTTGCTAAAACAGTCGGAAAGTAGTATAATATAGACAGTGGGGTTTTATGACCGGAATTTTTCCGGTAAGATTTCGATAAAACAAACAAATATTACATAAACGAAAATTACATCAGACATCTGAAAAGAAAGGAGATTTTTATGTTTAAAAAATTATTGTCATTATTTTTGGCGGCGGCAATGTTTTCCGGCATAACGCCGGCATTGAATACATCGTATACCGGGGAATATGCGACCGTTTTTGCGGCGGATGAGGAATCCGGAAATAATCCCGAAACAAGTCCGGAAGCAACAGGCGAACCGGAGCCGGAGGCAACGGACAAACCCGAACCGGAGGAAAGCGTTGCCCCCGAGGAAACGAATACCCCCGAGCCTACCAAAACACCCCGCCCCACAAGAACGCCCAAACCGGACAGAACGCCCGAACCGACACCCGGCGAAACAGAGGATCCGTATAACACCGATCTTGAATCAAAGAACGTTACCGTAAAGAACAGCGGAACATATGACTTTGAGAATATAAACTCATCCAAAAGCCTTATTATAGAGGACGGTCTTAAAGATGTCATTATCAATCTGACCGACGTGCGGATAATATCCTCCGCCCCGATCATACTCGGAAAGGACTGCACCGTAACGATAAATATTTCGGGAAACAACGAGCTCGAAGCAACATCCGGAAACGCGGCGATATTTGTTCCGGCATCCTCCTCTCTTACGATAAAGGGCAGCGGAAGTCTTTCGGTCGTATCAACGGGGAACGGAGCGGCAATAGGCTCGGATAATACGACGGACGCCGGAGTTATCAATATAACCGGCGGAAAAATAATCGCGGTCGCCGGCAAAAAAGGCGCTGCGATAGGCGGCGGAAACGGAAAAAAGGCAACCTCGATAAATATAAGCGGCGGAGAAATTTATGCGAAAGCGGACGACGCGCCGGCAATAGGCGGCGGAAGCGGAGCCGAAAGCGTGAGCATAAACATAACCGGCGGAACCGTCGAGGCGCACTGCGGCGCGGGAAATGCGGCGATAGGCGGCGGATATCGCAAATCCGGCGGAAAGATCGTTATAAAAAACGCTAAGGTTGACGCGTATGCGGGCGAATTCGGACGCGCTTTCGGCGGCGGACGATACAGCGCCGACAGCCGGGTCGAAATAGACAAAAGCGCCGATGTAACCGGCTATGTGCAAAAGGGCGCCTGTGCCGTGGATGAAAACGAAA
>JAFLUR010000444.1 GCA_022508725.1 Oscillospiraceae bacterium | reverse complement strand
CGGGATATAATTAAATATAGCAGTGACACGACATAAATAATTCATTGATGTTACTTACTGTTTTATTGTTCTGTGAAAGGTATGGTGTGGGTTTGTGAAAACAATAATTGTAAAAAAAAGTCCGTCCCTCAGCGGAGAGGTCAGTATAAGCGGCTCGAAAAATTCGGCTCTTCCGGTTCTTGCCGCATCATTGCTCGCCGAGGATGATGTTATTCTGGAAAACGTGCCGTCTTTGAGCGATACGGATGTTATGAAAAATCTGCTTTTTGATGTAGGCGCCGAAATAAACGAACATGACGGAGTTCTTAATATAAGCTGTCGCAATATAAAAAACAATATAACGCAGCATGAGCTTGCAAGCCGTATGAGGGGGTCGTTTCTGCTTGCCGGTTCCATGCTTGCAAGGACCGGATACGCAAAAATATCCCTGCCCGGAGGCTGTCCCATAGGCACAAGACCGATAGATCTGCATTTAAAAGGATTTGCAAGCATGGGTGCCCTTATAGAGCGGGGACACGGTTTTGTTGAGATAAAGGCAAAGCAGCTTAAAGGCGCGAGAATTTACCTTGATTTTCCGAGTGTCGGGGCAACCGAAAATATAATTATGGCAGCTTGCCGGGCAGACGGGACCACAATTATCGAAAATGCCGCGGCAGAACCGGAGATAACCGATCTTGCGAATTTTTTAAACACGATAGGCGCCGAAATAAAAGGTGCGGGCGGGGATACAATTGAAATAAAAGGCAAAAAAACGCTTAAAGGCGGATGTCACAGAATTATTCCGGACAGAATAGAAGCGGGAAGCTTTCTTGCCGCCTTTGCAATGACAGGCGGCACCGGAATTATAAAAAATATCATCCCGGCTCACACGGCACCAATTACGGCGAAGCTTACCGAAATGGGCGCCGATATAGACGAGGGGGAAGATTTTATAAAAATAAGCGCTCCGGAAAGATTAAAAGCCTCCGATATAAAAACAATGCCCTTTCCCGGATTTCCCACGGATATGCAGGCTCAGTTTACCGCAATGCTTACAAGCGCCGAGGGGACAAGCATAATAATCGAAACCGTATTCGAAAATCGTTTTCTTCATGCGGTGGAGCTTAACAGAATGGGCGCAAAAATCAAGGTTGACGGAAGAACCGAAGTGGTGGAGGGCGGTGCGGCTCTTACCGGCGCAAGGGTAAGGGCAACCGACCTGAGGGCGGGAGCCGCTCTTATACTTGCCGGTCTTATATCAAGCGGTGAAACCGTAATATCGGATATCGAGCATATAAGCCGCGGATATGACAGTATTGTGGAAAAGCTCCGGAAGCTCGGCGGAATTATAGAATATGCGGATCTGTGACCGCCGAAATCTTAATGAGACGATTGTAATTTTCCGCCGACAGGGCTTTTGCCCTGTCATTTTGCCGCAAGCCGATATTGTTCCGAAGCTTCCGTGCTTGCATTTATCGGTTTTACTCACCTTTGAGTATTTCAAAAGCCTTTTCGACCTGCATAATTCCTCCGTCATCTGTCGGAACTTCGTAATCCGGTTTAAGACCGGTCC
>JAFLUR010000443.1 GCA_022508725.1 Oscillospiraceae bacterium | reverse complement strand
TGGCAGCGGTAAAAGCCGCCGCCTGTCATCTGCTCTAATTCATCCATTTTTCCGTAGCTTTCCAATATGCCCGTTTTTGTATGGATAATAACTTTTTTATTTGCGCTCTCAATGTAATAAATGTCCTTGATATACACCCTTTGCTGTGTGCCGGAATTTTTCACTAAGATGTATCGTTTTGTCCGTTCTGCTGTGGCAGACAATTCTTTCAGCGCACGTTCAAAAACGGTACGGAATTTTTCTTCATTGATCGGCTTTAACAGGTAATGGAACGCCGACACATCAAATGCGTCATATACATATCTGTCATGTCCCGTCACAAAAATAATAATGCTCTTTGCGCTGTCTTTTTCTCTCTGTCTGATATGCTTTGCAACATCTGTTCCCGATAATTCTTTCATCTCTATGTCAAGGAAAGAAATATCAAAATCTTCTTGTGATTTCAGCATTTCCTCTCCGCTTTCAAAGGTTATAATTTCTGTTTCGTGTGTCCGGTCTTTTATCAGTGAAACGATATGTTCTCTTGCAGCCTTATCATCATCACAAACCGCAATTTTCATAAATCTTTCAACTCCTCGTATATATAAAACTAAGTAATCAAAAATTTTGTATACTTATTATATCGGATTTTTATATATCCATCTGTAGGAATTTGGCGCGAAATACTGCTTTTTTGGTGTGAAATTTTTTAAATGATGTATAAATTCTGTCATATATTAAACCGGGTATTGTCAATAGTTGAATATGAAACTTTTTTAAATTCCGAAAAAAATTTCACCATATTTTTTCTGTGCAAAAAACACGGTGAAATCGACATTTTTAACGCATAATATGAATTATATAATCTAATACTGTGAATTTCATAAACATATCCAAAACGGAATATGAACTGTAAAATATAAGAGGGTGAGTTATTATGTTAAAAAGACGCAAAAAGCTCTATGACTTCAAGGCTTTCGGGCAAGCGATAAAGGCAGCGCGAACAGCGCGGGGCGAATCCCGCAAAGACGCAAGCGACGAATTGGATATGTCGCCGTGTTACCTTGCAAATATTGAAAACAAGGGACAACACCCAAGTATACAGCTTTTGTATGAACTCGTTACACGCTACAATATTTCTGTGGATCAATTCTTTTTTTCGGAGAAATCCGCGGGAAAGTCTACCCAAAGACGGCAGCTTGACAGTCTGCTTGAAAACATGAGTGACGAGGGATTGCGGATTTTAATTGCAGCAGCGAAAGAAATTACGGAAGTCGAAAAAGAAAAGAAATAAAGGAAAAGCGTTGTAAACTTTTTGAAAGTTACGGCGTTTTTTCTTTGCTTTTTTGGCAAAACCGGATTTTTGGGTGTAGTAGGTTATGAGGGAGAAAAATATATTCAGCAAGCATAGGAAAGGGGTACCCTTTCCGTATTTTTGACCGCCCGTACCCTGCGGCTTGTCGGCAAAAATACTTGTTGGGAAGCGTCCCAAACCCTCTATTGACGGAAAGGAGCGGCAAGCGTATGAGCGGCAGGAAAAGAACGGTACAAATCAAGTTTCGCGTGACAGAGGAAGAAC
>JAFLUR010000442.1 GCA_022508725.1 Oscillospiraceae bacterium | reverse complement strand
GTATACCAAGCACGTTTCGCCCAAGGTGATCACTCCGGCGCGCAATCAGACGGCGGACGCATGGAAATTCGGATACCGCATATACGGTTTGAATGCCGTTTACGAGAATAAGACCGCCGGCATATATGTAAATACATACGGCGCGTAATATCCGTCGCCTTTGGCGCAGATATTGAATATCCGGTTATAATAAATTACGGTCTGTATGCCTGCGGCAGATGATAAGTGTTTATTGACAGAGCCGCATAATTTAAGAAGCGGCTGTGATTTTTATAAAGGCATTATCGGAAATACGCAGGCAGAAAGGCTGTGAGTTTATGTCCTATTCGGATTATGAATTTTACACGGACGTATACAAAGGTGATATTATCGGGAGTGAGGAAAAATTTCTTTCTCTCGAAAAAAAAGCGTCCGCGTATGTTGATATGATAACATCGGGAAGCATTACGGAAGAATATGCGGAGGATTACAGAATAAAGTCCGCCGTATGCGGGATATGCGATGTGCTCTGCGGCTTTCCGGATGATAATATAATAGCGGAAAATAACGACGGCTACAGCGTGACCTATTCAAAGGACAGCAAAGCGAAAAATAATCTGCTGTATAATACGGCAAGACTTTATCTGCCGTCGTCACTGCTGTACAGAGGCTTATAGGGAGGCGACCGGCGTATGAACAATATGACATACATAACGATATTTGCCGCCGGAGATGATAACCGGGACGGTTTTGTTTGCAGGGCAACGGTATATTTCCGAAATTTGCTCAAAAGCGAAAGCGGCGGGATCACCGATGCCGGGATTTTGAAGATACGAATTCCGTCCGATGAGCCGCTCAGGATTAAGACGGGCGATCGTGTTTTGTTGGGCTGCTGCGAGGAGCTCGATTATAAAAACAGCTTTTTTATATACAGCATTTCGGAAAATCTGAAAGGCAGAGCAAGGCATATACGGCTTTTATGCAGATAAGAGGTGAGTTTGATTGAATATATTGGGAGGATTACATAAGTTTGTTTCGTCGTTATCTTCATTTGAGGGTAAACCCGTTTATATCGATTATCTTTCGAATATAAAGGATTCATACTCGATAGAGCGAGCGGGCGAGCCGCGCGTGACGAAAAGATACACCGACGGGGGAAAGCTCATGGAATATGACTTTTCGATATCGTCAAGGAATATCTATCCGGACGGATTTGAGGAAATAAGCGGTTTTTTTGAAGAACTGACGGCGGAGATAAAGGGATGCTCCGATAAAAATATTCTGCCCGATATAGGCGCCGACGCAACGGCGGTCGAAATCAAAATTTTGTCGGACGGAGTGAGAAAAACAAACGATTTCAATACATCGAGATATTCCGTTTCGTTCACATTGGTGTATTATGTAAATTAAGGAAAGGAAGGATTTATATGGCTAAACTCAGGCGTTGTGACAAGGTGGCTTTTTTCGGAGTGAAAAATAATTCGGGAGAATATGTATATCACAGAATGAAGAATTTTACCGAGCTTGCGACAAGCAAAAATCCGCAGGAATATTCAAGGCAGTATGTTGACGAGGAGATGACGCAGACCGATATTGT
>JAFLUR010000441.1 GCA_022508725.1 Oscillospiraceae bacterium | reverse complement strand
CGCGAATTCCGGACTTTGCCGGCAGAAAAATCCACTCAAAAATCCAACGATTGGAAATACTAAACAGGCTCTAACCGAAAATTCAATCTGTTTGGGATTTACACAAACCGGGTTTTTGCGGTCCGGACGGATTTTTAAAAAATTTTGATAAAACTTTAAAATATCGCTTGACTCTCCCGTAAGGGTATATTGTATAATGTAATTGTTCCGGAACATTCAAATACATTCAAACAGGAGGAGATGTCAATGCTTTCGATAGGACGGTTTTCAAAGACGTGCATGGTTACGGTAAAGGCTTTGCGCCATTACGATAAGATCGGACTTATAAAGCCCGCGTTTGTAAATCCCGGAACCGGATACCGCGAATACAGCGAAGAACAAATTCCGGTTATGCTTTTGATAAACAAGCTTAAATATTACGGATTTTCACTGTCAGAAATCAAGGATATGCTCTCCTGTGAGGACATTATTTTATCAAATCTGATGAAACGGCGCGATGTGCTTTGGAAATCCGTCCATGAAACGATGGACATTATTTCCGAGCTCAGCGCTCATGTAAGAGAATTGGAAAGGACAGGTAATATTATGAGCTATCAAAACGATTACAAGGTTGAAATTACGAAAACGGAGGACAGATATGTTATACGGTGCAGGCAGAATATGGGGGTGGATGATTTCGGCAAGTATTACGGTATGCTGTATAAGCGCGTCGCGGATGAAAATATAGTGCTTGACGGAACGTGCCTTGCTGTTTATCACGATAAGGAATTTGACCCGAAGAGCAGCGATACAGAGCTTGCTCTGGGGATTGCCGACGCCGAAAAAGCGGATAAGGTCATGCCGGGTGAGATGTGTGCGACAACCGTACATTACGGACCTTATTCAAAGCTTCCCGAGGCATACGGTGCGGTGACGAAATGGATAGGCGAAAACGGTTATGAAATTGCCGCGCCGCCGTATGAGATATACGTCACATCGCATTTTGACAAAATTCCGCCGGATGAATGGGAAACGCGCGTGTTTTTCCCTGTGAAGAAATCGAGATAATATCGGAATAAAAATGTGTCCCGTCCGTGATTTTCACAGACGGGATTTTTTTGGATTATTCGGAGTGAATTTGGGGAATATTATTGACAAAATATATTCCGTAAGGTATGATATATGGTATAAGCAATATTATAAAAATCGATCGGAAAAAGGCTGTAAAAGGAGAAAAATTATGACACAGATATATAAATTTAAGGTAACGCTTTGCGAGTCGGAGAATTATATATGGAGAGATATTGAGATAAGCTCTCTTTCAAGCGTCGCAAAGCTTGCATATACGATTCTTGCCGCATTTGAAGCCGAAGCAAGCCATTTATTCAATATAGTGTGTTCGGGCACAAGATATGAATTTTTATATGACAATGACTTGGATTTTTATGACGATTACGAAACCGTACCAATACCGCCGAATGCCGTAAAATTAACGTCTTTGAGACTTAATGTCGGCGATTCGATGACTATGGAATACGATTACGGCGCGGGTTGGGAATTTAATATATGTTTGATGTCGGTCACCGATATGAAGAAAGGTGCCGGCAC
>JAFLUR010000440.1 GCA_022508725.1 Oscillospiraceae bacterium | reverse complement strand
TGCCGGCAGAAAAATCCACTCAAAAATCCGACGATTTCCGGATACTAAACAGGCTCTCAAATACAGAACAACACCGCTCCCGGCGGAGCGGCGTTGTTTTTAACCCGTGTTTTAACCCTTTACACCGACCTTGGCAACCGACTCGATAAAATACTTCTGCGCAAAAGAGTACAGTATCAACAGCGGCAGTGTGCTCAAAAGCACCGATGCGTTAAGTATATACTGATAATTCACTTCTCCCGTATATCCCGTCATCTGACGCATAAAATCCGACTTCTGGAATATTACGACCGAAAGAGGCTGATTTTTTATCTGGAACATCATATTCGATACATAATAATCATTCCAGTGCCATACAAACGAAAACAGGAAAACCGTAAGCGCCGCGGCTCCCGCATTCGGCAGCATGATCTTTACAAATGTCGTTATCGCATTGCAGCCGTCTATCTTCGCGGCATTTTCAAGCTCCTTGGGCATTCCGGCAAAGAACTGCTTGAATATGAATATATACAGTCCGCCTCTCAAGCCCTGTCCGAACATGGACGGTATCCAAAAGGACCAGTATGTATCGGTAAGCGCAACGGTAAGCGGCTTTCCCGTAAACAATCCTATAAGACTTCCTATACCGAAGAAATCAAAGAACTTGTAATCAAGATACGTTGAAATGATATATGTCTGCGGCGGCACGATAATCGTAAGTATAACGATAAGGAATAATATATTTTTACCCTTAAAATTAAATCTCGCAAAACCGTATCCGGCAAGCGCGCAGGACATTATCTGCAATATCGAACTGCCTATGGCTATGAACAGCGTATTCTTTACCGACTGCGGATACTTGAGAAATTCCCATGCCAATCCCATATTGTTCATTGTGAATTTGGACGGAATCCACACGAAGGTCGAATTGCCCATATAATCGCCGTTAAACGCATAGCTGAGCATGGTAAGCATGGGATACAATATGATAAATCCGAGTCCTACCAGGAGCAGGGTCCTGAATACCGCCCACACGAACTTTGTCACCTTAAAAAGAACACGCTTTTTAAAATGGCTTACGTTCTTTTCACTGAACATTTCTTTCAAGCTCTCACGGCTGAGATCAAATTTCATTTTTTCTTTATTTTCTTCCGATATTATTTCGGTATTTTCCGGCATTCTCATTCACCTCCATCAATCTTCCATGTAAACAATGTTCCTGAATACTATTTTCTGAACAAGCAGTATCACTATAAGTATGACAAGGAAGTATATCCAGCTCATCGCCGAGCTTACGCCGTAATCAAATCCGTCAAAATACGACTTTACAAGCACCATGACCTGATTTGTCGAATCGGTAAACGAATCGATTATCGTATACACAACACAGAGCAGGCTGAACGGCGAAAGGAGCGGGAATGTTATTTTCCAAAATTCCTCCCAGCTTGTAGCCCCCTCAAGGCTCGATACCTCATAATAAGACTGCGGTATGGTCTGCAAGCCGGAGAGAAACAGAAGTATCTGTATACCCGATTTCCAGCATATATTGAATATCTGATTTACAAGGCTTTGCAAATACATCATAACGGGTGATGTTCCCATTCCCTCGGGGAATATCG
>JAFLUR010000044.1 GCA_022508725.1 Oscillospiraceae bacterium | reverse complement strand
ATATATCACCCGGGTGATAATGCTTATCACCATTGCATAATTGCTGTAAACCCCCATCAGTGACAGTTTTGCATAGGAAATCATCAGATTATCCGTTCCGGTTACCAGCTTGGCGCCGATCTTCTGATACATCAGCGAAACAACGCTCTTTTTAAGTCCCGCCCTGTCTTCCCGCAGCAGCTTTTCTTTCTTGTACCGGCGGATAAACGGATATTTCCGGTCGCAAATCACGGAGATAACGATATTCGTTCCCAAAGAGCAAACAATGCTGATGACAAGGTAGCCGATATAGCTTTTGTAAACCACAATGGCGATACCCTGAAGTATATATTTTACAACGGCAAACAGATCCTCACTGACACTGTTTATGTAATTCTGCTGATATGCGCTGAGCAAGGTCCGTTTGTATGCAAAAAAATAGCTCAGCACGGTATTTGTCAAAAACAAAATATATATCAGGTTCACAGACGGCACATTCACCGCTTCCTTGGTGAATAAATGCATAAACGGTATCAGCATGGGACCTGCCACCGCTGTCAGAATACCGATTGCATGATATACCTTGCGGTAGAATGCCATGAGTGACCCTATCCGTCTTTCATCGCCCCGGTCGATAGGCTTATACAGCGCAAACGCCACAGATGTTCCGATACCGAGCTCGGTCATGGACAGCAATGCGATCATACTTTCCATTACAGAGTTTACACCCAAATATTCCCGACCCAGCGTATGGACAAAATACCATCTGAGGATAAAGCCCAGAATAATTGTAATTATTTGTCCGACAAACGCCAGTCCGCTGTTGCGCAATGAATTCATAAATCGCATATTGTCACCTTATTTGTCAATCCTTTCACTGTTTTTCAAATATTAAACCGTATTCCGGCAAAAAAATCGTTTCTTTCAAAATTCCCGGTCATGCTTTTCCTTTCCAACGCATGGAAAATATACGTCTCACCACTCCGCAAGGAAGAACAAGCAGCATAAGATTTATTCCGATATCTTTTTTTGCCACCGCGCTGCGGTCTGTTTCGCAAAAAGCCCGCCATGCTTTTTTTCTCTGTCCGGCTATGAGATAGTGCCGGCAGCGCCGCATGGTAAACCATTCCATTACTTTTTTTAAATTTTCCCGCTTTGTATTCGAAATAGTTTCGTCTTTATAAATATCCCGGACGGTGTCGAAAAATCTCCATTCCGGGTCAAATGATATTTTTTGAGTCGCCGTACTGTTTTCCTTTTGATAGAGCGCCGTACCGAGTCCGGACAGCGCTACGGGATAATATGCCGCCACCCGCAGCGACAGCTCCAAATCCTCGCCTATGGCGCAGCCTTCCGGAAATCCGCCGGCACGTTCAAACGCCGCCCGCGGAATACAGGTTGTGATCATGGTGAACAGCTTCACCGATTTATCTTTATGGTACGCATCAAAGAAATCCTCCAGCAATATATCCTCATTACCGCCAAGATACTCACATTCGGATACCGACGCGCCGTTTTGCAGCCGTGTTTCGGTGAATGTGCCGTACAAGCCGGCGGACGGATATTTTTCGATCAGCGTTTTCATAACCGACAGGTGGTTTTCGTACCACAGATCATCCGCGTCCAGAAACGTCAAATGTGTTCCTCTCGCTTCTCCGGCCGCTCTGTTTCTTGCCGCCGCCGCTCCATGATTTGTCTGCGTAATAATCCGGACTTTGTCCGTGTTTTGATACTTTTCGAGAACCGCCCGGGTTCCGTCGCCGGAGCCGTCATCAACAATAATCAGCTCCCAATCCGGTTCGGATTGCGCGAACACGCTTTGAATTGCGGAATCTATAAATTTTTCTCCGTTATAAACAGGCATAATTACAGAGAACATTCCGTTTTTCTCCTTTCTCATATAAAATAGAGCATCATGTAAGGCCAGTCAATAAAGAAATCCACAGTCCCGCCGAACACAATAAAGGAAAATACAAAGCAAAGCTGCAGCATATACAGATCTTCATGTTCATAGCCCGGTTTTTGAGTATAATGCCGCAGTATCCGATAAGTAAACACGGAAAGAAAGGGCAGATACACAAGCAATGTGCCGAAAATTCCGAAATTCAGCAGTCCCTGCAAATAAGAATTATGGCAGGCAAGCGACATAATGTCCGGATCGATATAGTTTACCGTGACTACATTGCCGCCGATAAGCTTGTGCCACAGGTCTTGCCTTCCGAAAGCCTGTACGGCTTCCATCCACAATCCGACGCGGCCGGTGGTTAAAAGATCCCACTTACCGTTTGCGATATATGACAGCTTTTCGTTAAAACGTATCAGCAAACCGGCGATTGCTTCAATTTGACGGAACTGAGGAATTCTCATCAGAATCGCCAATACGAGCACCGCACCCACAAACGCAAGGAGCAGGATATACAGCGCCCTTGCCCGATACTTCAAAACAATAAGAAACACCAAAAGGATTAAAAGCGTTATCAGCGCCGAAAGGCTGGCTGTCTGCAGCAGCATGATGACGCACAGCGTCAAAAACACGCTTCGCAGCCAAAAAGGCAGATTTTTCAGCTCCAGAGCACAAATAACGCATAGGCTGTAAATCATTCCCGCAAAATTCGAGTCGCTCAGCGCGCCGAAATTACGGCTGACCGTTTTCGCCCCCGCGCCTCGTATGTTGATATTTACGGTATATGCATCACCGGTCCAACCGTAAATTCCGGAGGCGATCGCCCCCAGTATAAACACAAAGAAAAATCTGCGCAGCAGTGTTTTGTCCTCCGCAACCCTGCACATCACAAGGTATATCAGCGCGCAGTCCGTAATAACATACATACCGCGCTTCAAATAGGTGATCCTTGCCAAAGCAAACATACAGTGCATGAAAAACACAAACAGCGCCGGAAAATGAACCGCCTTCAGTTTGAATTTTGAAATATCCGTAATAAAGCGCGCTGCCAATAAAAAGGAGTACGCGCGAAACGCAGTAAACTCTCCGATCAACAGTCGATAACGCAAATATACGAACAATGCCGTATACAAATAAAGATTATCATCAAAAAAGCTTATTGCGATCATGACAAGCAGCACGGCGGATGCAATGCCGGACAGTCCGGGAAAAGGCCCCGGTATCAGACAGCATAAAAATCCCGTCAAAAAAACCATATCATAAAATATACGCTTCATCGACGTCTTTTTTTCCGTGCCGCCGGACACATCGGCAAATCTGCGCTTTGCCGATATCTTTTTTTCCGTGTTGACGAACACACCGGTATGCGACGATAATTGCGTTTTTTTCAGTTTTGCCAACCTCCCTTCCTCAGTTTCCGCCGGACTGCAAAACCTGCTCCAACATTGCATCAAATGCAGAAATTTCTTTTTCGTTGCCGTAGTCTTGCGCGGCAATGTTTCGCTTCATCTCTTCCAAGACGTCCGGCTCCGAAAATAACCGCGTCAATCCCCGGTATATACCGTCCCGGCTGTTGGGAAAAACCAACCCGTCTGTGCCGTGGCGGATTTGTTCCCTTGCCGACGCATATTCCGTCACAACCGGCACCAAGCCCATAATCAGCGCCTCGGTCACAGCCATAGGCTTTCCCTCATAGCGAGAGGGCAGGAAAAACACGTCACATTCTTTAAGATAAGGGATCGGATTATCTCTGGCGCCTATGGGATAGATCACCGATTCCAGACCCTCTTCATGAATTCTTTTTCTGAGCTCCGGCAAATCTCTGCCGTCACCCACGATTATCCATTTGACTCTATCCAAAAGACCGTCCTTCTTCAGCTGCGCAAAAGCGTCAACACCGCGGTCAAATCCTTTATGCCCGAATTTCACCCGGGCAACCGTTATCAGCTTCAAGTATGCATCCGGATTTTCAAACGGCATCCGGACATTCTCCTCACCTCTTCCGCGCACATACCCGGTAGAGAGCAGGTTTGGGATAAACCAAGATTTTTGCCTATGCTCCGGACGGCGCAAAAGATAATCCTCCATACATTTCGTGCTGACAAACGCCAATGCGTCCGCCCGTTCATAGCACTTTCCGTCTATTCTCAAATCCATGCCCGCTTTTTCCGACTCCAAATGCTGCCACAAAATTTTCCGCGCGGCATTTACCCGGTTTATCACATAATTCATACACCAGCCCACATCATAAGCAACCGCCGCATCATACTCCCTTGAAATTTTCCGGGAATATTTATATCCCTGTTGAGACATAATCTGCACCGCTTTTTCCTTGTTATGCTTTACTTTTTTATAATATCCGCCGCGGACAAGAGCAATTAAGTACAAGGGATTGATCGCCTTTTTTATCAGGTTTGACGCGCTCATACTCCGATGCTGCTTACCTTGGGGCAAAATGCGAATCTCCTCTTTTATTCCGTACCTGTTTCCGGGATCGTTTTCGTAGAACATGACGTCCACATCATATTTATCCGTATCGAGCGCATTGAGAAAATTGATCAGCGAGGTCATGGCTCCGCCTATATGTGCGTGATTAAAGCAGACAAATATACCGATTTTTTTCCCGGTTCCGGCTTTAATAAAATTCTCCATAGTCTTACTCGCTTTCCAGAGTAACAAGCACGACCTCCGGCGGATTGAAATACCGCTTTTTTTTGTCGTCTTTGTCACAGCCTCCGTTTACGATCATTGCGGCGCCGTCACCTTCCCGAAACATTCCGTAATCATAATCGGGGAAATATTTCTTTGTCCGGCTGTTCCCGAATATACCGCCGATAAACGGAAGCCGCGCTACGCCGCCATGAATATCTCCCGCCAAAATCAAATCGACGCCTGTGTCCTTAATATCCGGATACATACCGGCGCGATGGAACAGGAGGATTGAGAAGCACGGCTCCTCCGGAAGCTCCTCCGTGATCTTGCTCTTTACCCTATCCCGGTCCTCGGCCGAGATGTTGTCCTTATTCGGGTCTTCGGCGCCGATGAGCAGAATTTTATCCTCTCTGTTTTCCAGCCAAACACCGTCGTTTTCCAACGGGGTAATGCCAAATGCTTTCATTACCGCGATGATCTCATAATAGTTGTAATTTTGCCTTTCATGGTTCCCCGAAACCGCATACATCGGTATATCCTTCACCAACTCCCGCAGCTTAACCGTTTCCCGGACAGAATCGTCCGGAAGCCGGTTCATGTCTCCGGTAAAAACAACAATATCCGGCTCTGTCTTTTTGATATGCAGGGCAATTTGCTCCGCAAACGGCGCTTCATGCAGATCGGAAACCGCAAGAATACGATAGCCGTTAAATCCCTGCGGAATTTCCCGATGCCGGAAGTGATATTCCTTCAATACCACATGCTCCCGCTGTACGGCATTTATCCGGAGTGCCGCAAAAATCGCGACCGCAATTAAAACGAGAATTACAAGAATTCGTTTTAATATCTTCATACATCATGCCTCCCCGATTACCGGCTTTCAAGAGCCTCCGGCTTTTTGTAGTAATACCCTTGCGTGTAATCAAATCCGAGATTTCTGACAAGCTTATCCTGCATCTCATTCTCAATGCCGCAGATACACGTCCGGATCCCGTTTTTATTGCAGCGCAATATGATATCGCTTATGTGAATATACACATTTTTCTCGATTTTCAAAATATTTTTGTGCTGAGTTGTATAAATATCCGAACTCAATATATCCATGTTCATCTTAATGTAATTGGGCTTTATAACGCTTATGATTTCCTGCTCTTCGTTGCTGTCTTCAAACCGGTCGATACAAATACTTACGCCCATTTCGCTCAAAAGCATGATATCTTCCAAAGAAGACGAAACGTCCTTTCCTTCCAGCTCCAAGCACACATTCTTGACGGGAATACGGTTTTTGGCGGTATAATTTAAAATGATATCGTTCAAAGCAAAGTCATCCAGCTCCGAATGAGGGCAATTGATATGCACGATCGGCATAGTCTCGTCCCGCTCTCTGCGCAGAGCCAGATCCTCACAAACATTTTTGATTATCCAATCATTAAACTGATTGAATATATTCAAATCGGCAACGCACTCGATGATTTTTCCCGATGGGACAAGACCCAGTTCGGAGCTGTTCCAACGGATAAACGCTTCGCAGTGCAGCGGCAGATCGTCCTTGCATGCCAGCATATCCTGATAAACCAGGAAAAATTCGCTGAATCCGGCCATGTATTGTTGATACAGGAGCCGGTGGAGCTCATCCATATCGCTCATATCGACGGTGCCGTTATTTTCCTGCACATCATCATCCGATTTCTCTCCAATCAGGTCGTTCTTTTTCAGGAACTCCGCCACGATCACAAAAATCAATCCGAATCCAAAGCTCAAAACAGCCAGGAATATTACGATCAGCTGCACGGGGATATCCGCATTCGCTTCGGGCAGGATCAGGTATTGCAAAGCGTTATTGACCTTTTGATTATACAGCTCTGTGATCGTTTTGTTGGCAATATCGCTGTATTCCGCGGACAGTCTCACAATGTCATTCAAGATAATTTCATTTTTGCCGATCAGATCGTTTTTGACATCCTCCGGGACGGTATCCTGCCCATACGCGTCAATGATCATATTGTAATAATTGATCGTATGAACCGCATCGGTGGCATTGCCGGCATTTGTTGTGTAGTTCAATATAATATCGTCATATGTATTGGTGTACTCCTCCAAAGCCTTATTCGACAGAACATCCTGATCACGATTGTTTGAGGAATCCGGATTACGCTGCACTTCCTCCGCCTGCGTGTAAAGACCTGCCGCTTTATAGGAATCATAGAATGTTATGATCTCGTTTTTATAATTTTCCGCAATAGGCTGATCTATGTTCCACTGTTCCCAAAGCCCCTGCACTTTTGTCTGATAGCTCTTGATCACCATTTCCCGGTCTCTTGCAAGGTTTCCGATACGGATATTGCCGTAGTATTTTGCATATTGGATATCCCGCAAATTCCGGTAAATGAGAGCCAGCTCCGAGAAGGTGTATCCGGTGACTCTGGATCTGAAATCCGGGTAATTTAACGCCTGCTCCTCCAAATATGCGATAATGTTATCAAGATTTTCGCTCATGCTTTCCGCAATTACAATATATTCCGCATCGGAATCCTTTACCACCTTTGCAAAGTCCTCGATGGTCCTCTTGTTATAATACTTATTAAGCAGGAATTCATCGTATGCGTTGACAATGTTGCTGAACATTCTTATTCCGAATTCCTCGCCCAGATATGCCTTGTATTTAAAGCTCATCTCATATTCCGTTGCCGTCACATCATACTTTTCACCCAAAAGCGCCGCCGATTCCGATACCTCTTTATCCAGATCGGTTACCACTTTGTTCACCGTAATATTCTGACGGATACCCTTGACGGTACTGTCATTTGCCGAAACTCCCATATCCTCCAGAGCTGCCTGGATTACCACCGGGTTCTGTATCTCGTACGGGTCCAGCTTGCTCACTCCGTCCGGAGCCAGCTCATCGGCTGCGCCTTCATAGTTATACTTGAATCCGAGCGTACAAGTGTAAGTCTGCATATAATTTGCCGCAAAACCGCCCAAAATCGCCACCGCAAGAGAAAAGGCAAGAATTTTCAAAAAATTTTTACGGATCAGCTCTATTATTTCTACCATGCTAATCAGTCCCATAAGTTACATCTCCATTTCTCCGGCGGATTGTTTGATCTCTTTGATCTTCATTTTTTTATTTTTCAGCTTCCGGCTGTCACTGATCGTATTTACAAAGATCGCAACGATAAAGGCAAGCGCCGCGCTTATTACAAAAACAACAGCCATTTTGACAAGCAGGTTATATGTAAACAGCCGGCTGTGAGTGATCTCTGCGGTCAAATAGCTTTTGTTCATTCTGTTGTAATATTCCTTCACAGCCTTGCATGCGGTATCGGAAACAGATTTATATTCCGTCTCAAAGTCACCTATCAGTCTCTCGCATTTTTCGATAAGCGGGCCGTTATCCGACAAATCTTCCTCCGTCGGATATTCGGATTCGGTATAAATCGACAGCTGCCGGTTGAATTCCTTGATCACCGCGGAATATTCCGCAATGCTTTCATCCTCATGGTGTTTTTGTTCCACCACGGTGTCATAGGCTGTTTTCGGTCGTGCCTGATACAGTCCGTAGCGGTCGTTCTGTATTACGTTGATCAAATTCTCCGTAAAAGTATGGTCGTAGTTTTCCATGGCAAATTTATTGATCTGAGAACGATCCAGGTGTTTATTGTATTTCAACGTGTTGTTTTCGATACTGACTTTGATCTTATTCGACGCCTGATCCGTGTCCTTCGATATACCTGATGATTCGATAAAGTTTGAAATTCCGTCTAATTTATCATAAACCAAAAATCTGTATTTTCCCTCAATATCCTTCAAAGACAACCCCTCCGTTGTAACGAAATCCGGATATTTTTCATGCAGCGAATTGAGAAATGCGCTGATTGCGCGAATTTTAGTCCGGTATACATACAGCTTCTCACCGTAATCATAGTTCTCGGTATCATCCACCTCGGTCAAAGTCTCAAATCCGCTGTATCCGCCTGTTTTATCGGCAAATCGCTCGCGGTTTACCTCAACAAGCGTATCCAAAAAATCACGACTGTAATCCGAACTGAATATCTTCCTAAAGACATTTTTGTTGTGGTAATCATGAGGCTGAGTGTAAGTCAGACTGTATTCGTTTGCCACATAACTGAAATCGTTGCCCGCGCTTCTGGAGGATGCAACCAAGGCATTCGCAGAGTTTTCCAGAACACTGCGGACCTCAAAGCAATCCCGCAAATCGGACACCGTGTAATCGGTGTATTTTCTTTCCTGCTGCATTCTTTCCAACGCTTCGCGCAGATTATCCTCACTGACAAACTCATAGCTTGCAAATCTGCTTCCGTCCGGATTTTGCGACAGGGCAATTTCCGGATAGGTGAGAATAATATTAGCATTTGAAGCGGCATACCCGATATAGATATACCGGAACAGATACAGCAGCGATACCGTAAACCCGGCTAAAACCATAATAATGATTGTGCGTTTAAACTTTGTCGCCCTGCCCAAGTATAAGTTCTTTTTAAGATTTTTCAAATTTTTCTTTGCATTGTTTCGTTTCGGTTTCAATGAATATTCGCCTCCGTATCAGAATGACTTGATGTATCTTGTTTATACTCGTCTTCGCCCTCCGCCGTAGATTTCAAAAATACGGTTTTGGTTGTAAGCAGTATAATCTTAAGGTCAAGAAGAAGAGAATAATGCGTAATGTAATACAAATCATAGTAGGTCCTATCCCATATATGGGTCGCATATTTTCCGTACACATGGGAAAGACCGGTAATTCCCGCCTTCATCTTGAATCGCTGATCATATCCTTCGACCTCTTTTGAAAAACGTTCCACAAAAAACGGCCGTTCCGGTCTGGGTCCCACAATACTCATATCCCCTTTGAGCACATTTATGAATTGAGGAAGCTCATCCAGCCGGTATGACCTTAAAATTTTACCGACCGGCGTAATTCTCGGGTCATCCTTTACCGCAATTTTGGGACCGGTCAGCTTTTCCGCGTCCGGAACCATGGTTCTGAATTTATAAATGTCGAATTCCTTTTTATTTCCGGTCAACCGCTTCTGCTTGTAAAAGACCGGACCGGGAGATGACAGCTTGACAGCCGCCGCAATCAGCGCCATGGGTATACACGCCGCCGCTATTCCTACCGAGGCTATCACTATATCCATCGCGCGTTTTACAAACGCCACAAAAAAATTCAGCGATTTATTTCGTATGTACAGCGTCAGTATGTCATCGAAATGAATAACCTTTGCATTGAGCTTTCCGACATCAATAATCTCGGGAACTATGAACAGATCCTTATTGTATTGATTCGCCGCATTCACCGCTGCGCGATACAGCTCCTCAGGCATCGAGTCAAACACGCAGACGGCATCGTAAACCGGAAAAGACAATTCTATAAATTCATCAAAAGCGTCCGTATCCTTCAGCCGGAGGTTCTCATACCTAGCATCATAGTCTCTTCCCACGCCGTATTTGATTTTTTTCGTTCGGTAAAAATTTTTGCCGTCTATGTCGATTACAAGAAGAGACGGCCTCGGTTTTCTGTCGAAAATATATCCCATCACCGCGTCTGCGGAGATCACGCTTACAATATCCGCGGCAGCAACAGCCGCGTCGGCTATCAGCTTTTTCGATTCCCGGAAGAAAATCGGATTGATTATACATAAAACAGCAAAGGAATACAGTACGGAAAGGACCGTGATAACGGCTTTTTCATAAAGACTGCAGTCCAATTCTCTGTACTTATCCATAAAATGCATAAACATCATGATCAAGGCGCCGTTTCCCATATTCAGGAATACCATGTTACGTCTGCCTATAGAGCCGCATTCCGGCAGCAGTACCGTAGCAATAACCAAAATTACAATAACGGCAACGGTATTTCCAATCATAAAATACAAGTGTTCATTATTCAAATTTCTTGATTTTGAACGTACCATTTCCCATCCACCCTTTTTATGCAAGTTTTTCTCTCAACATACGCCACACCTTCGACAGCATGATTATATAAGGTCTTGCCAGCGCCATCGCCTTATAAAACAAACTGTCCGTCTTCCACGCCGGCAGCGCAGAAAGCATTTTCCGTGAAACCTTCCGGTTCGCCTTGAGCCTTTCTCCGAAAGGCAGTCCGCTGCCTGTAATTGAAGTCCCGCTCCTGAAATAGTGATACAGCGGTTGATTGATAAAATAATATCTCTTTACATCGCAAAACAATCCCACACAAAAATCCAAATCTTCCGCAGTGGGCAATGCGGTATCAAACCGCAGGTTTTGTATGAGCGAGGTCCGGATCAGCTTCATGCACACATGATTCATATTGATTCCCGTCATCATTTTTATGTAAACCTTTTTCATCTCCCTGCCGCAGAGCAGCATATCCCGGGAAAATACGCCTTTGGGCACGATCTGTTTCCCTCCGGGAAGATCATACAGATATCGGCACTGCACCACATCGCAGTCATTATCCGTCGCGGCGCCGACCAGAGTCTCCAGCATGGCAGGCTCCCAATAGTCGTCCGCGTCAAGAAAAGCCGTGTATTCTCCGAACAGATGCTCCATTGCGGTGTTCCTTGCCGCCGCGGCGCCTTGATTTTGCGTGTGCCTCAGCACCGTAAACCGCCGGTCATTCGCAGCGTATTCCATAAGAATATCAAGGCTTCCGTCATCAGAGGCATCGTCTGCCAATACAGCCTGCCAATCACGAAAGGTCTGCCCAATTACGCTGTCCAGACAGCGGCGGATTGTTTTTTCCGCACGGTATACCGGAATTACAATCTGTACCATCGGTTTCTCCATAAATCCGCCTCCTGTTTCCGCTCTTTGGGCATATCGCCTAATCCTTCTTCAAAAAAATGCTTACCGGCTTCGGTAAATGCAATCACATCAATCAGCCTTATCTGTTACAGTTATTTAAAAAAATGTATATATATTATCATTTTATCATATTATTCGCCTAAAGTCAATCATGTTTTTGTTTTTGAGGTGATTTTACCGTAAAATCGCTCAATTTTTGACTTATCCGCATAAGAGCCTGTTTAGTATCTTCCAATCATCATCTTTTTGGCATCTTTTCCCGCCG
>JAFLUR010000439.1 GCA_022508725.1 Oscillospiraceae bacterium | reverse complement strand
TTATGCTGTGGATATTCTCTTTTTCAAAATACACGTCGACTCCGATTTTCTTAAGCTCACGAATTGTTGTAAGCAGCGTAACCGTATTTCTGGAAAAGCGGCTGATTGATTTTGTAATGATCATGTCGATCTTGCCGTTCCTGCAATCCTCAAGCATACGCTGAAAATCCTCTCTGTCATCTTTGGTCCCGGTGACGGCCGAATCAGCGTACACGCCCGCATAGATCCAATCCAATCGGGATTGAATAAGCTCGCTGTAATAGCCGACCTGAGCCGATAACGAGTGCATCATTTCATCCTTGCCGGACGATACCCGCGCGTATGCGCACACACGTTTCCGCTGCGGTATAAGCGGTTTCCCGGCTTCGATTTTTTGTACATTTTTGTCCATAGGTTTCCTTCCTTTCTGTAATCATTGCACGTTCATATTACCGTAGAAACCGCATAAAATCAAGTGTTCCGGGATATATTTATCAGCGCAAAGTACCCAAAATCGGAGCGTACTTTTTAAGCATAATTGTATCAAATTCAGCGTATTCGGATTTTGTCAGAAGTCCCTGTTCGAGCATGGATTTTGCCATGTTCATAGAAATTTTGTATCCTATCTCCGCTTGCATCTGTTCGTGCGTCATATCACACCTCCGCCTTATCGTACAATCCCGCTCTGTCATTCATAACAAACATTCTGAGCATTTCATCCGTCAGTCCGAGTTCGCCGTTTTCATTGCCCTTGAGAATGCCTTTATCAAGCATTTTCCGGACCGTAGGTCTTGCCCATTCCGGCATATTTGAATCCTGATAATTGTAAATCATTTTTCCGGTCAGCATATCAACCGTCGATCTCAAAACCTCAATTTCCGCTTTCAACTCTTCATATTGCGTCATATCCAATTCCTCCGTCTCAATCAATTCATATTTCGATCTGCCGTATCCCGCTATTTTGTTGTAATTCAGACTGTAGCTTTTCATTGCCACACACCCGCCGTTTTCTACGACGCCGCTTACCGACGACGTATTGCCTTCTATCGTTCGCACAACACCCAAAGCATTATCCACCGCATACACAATACCCGTGTGGTATATTCTTGTTTTATTTTTGAAAAATATAACATCGCCCGGAACAGGCTCAGAATAATAACGGTTCATATTTTTAAAATAATTTGCTACCGTCGGCGTGTAAGCGGAAAAGCCTCCGAGCATTTTTTTCGCCTTGTCCGCGCCGAAAGCATAGACAAACATCATATTCGAAAAAACACTGCACCACGGCTGTGCCTAAGCGTCTATGCCGCTTACTTGCTTATAATCCCGTGCAAAAGCAGTGTAATTATTACTTCCCGCGTTTGCCGTAAAGCTGTCCAGATCCTTATTGCTTTTCTTTTCCAAATACCCAACATACGACTTTGCCGTTTGTATTAATTTCTCTTATGCCGTCATAAATTATCCCTCCAACTCCGGCAGTCCCGCAATGCTCGTCAGCAGCGACAGAACACCCGCCAAAACCGCCGACGACGTAACCATCGTCCAATTGACCTCGTCGATCATCACTGATGTTCCGATCATGGCGACCGCCGTCTGAGCCACCGTTTTAATCGCTCTCATTCCCGCTGCTTTTATCCATTTCCGCA
>JAFLUR010000438.1 GCA_022508725.1 Oscillospiraceae bacterium | reverse complement strand
CTGTCGGCGCCGCCGTGACGAAGGAAGATATCGAAGAGATTGTTTCCGATGTGTTTCTGTCTCTGTGGAAAAACGCTGAAACGCTTGACGGCAAAAAGGGAAAGATACGGACATATTTGGCGGCAATAGCGAGGAATTCGGCAAAAAACAAACTGCGCACGGTTCATACATACGACGAAATAAGCGAAAATATTGTTTCCGCATACAAAACACCGCAGGAGGATGTTGAAGAACGTGAAAACCGCGCACTTATGCTTGAGCTTATAAAAGGTCTCGGCGAGCCCGACTGTGAAATCTTTTTAAGATATTATTATTACGAGGAAAAAATATCAAAAATTGCGGATATAACGGGACTTCATACGTCAACCGTAAAAAGCAGGCTTTCGAGAGGGCGAAAAAAGATAAAGGCAGAATTGAAAAGGAGGTCCGGCAATGAATAAGAGGTTAAAAAGGCTTATGTCCGACACGGATATTCCCGATATTGATTTAAAAATCGACGCTGAGGATATAAAGGGAAGAGTAATGATCGCTGTTAAGGCTGAATCTCCGGAAAGGAAAGAGTATATGAGAAACAGGATATTGAAAACGGCGGTGATTGCGGCAGGTGCCGCCGTAATAGGAATTTCAACGGTATTTGCGGCTATGCCCGAAGGACGCGAAGCGATAAGCGGTATTATAAGCTATTTTCAAAATGAAAAGGCGGTCGAAATGACAAGTCTTGAAAAGCTTGAAAAGTATAACAGGGAAATAGGCGCGAGCATGACCAAGAACGGTAAAACACTGACTCTTGACAATGTTGCGGCAGACGACAATTTTGTACACATATTTTATACCGTCACATCGGATACACCGTTCTATACGGGCGATGTCCCGCTTGCTCAGGATGTTACGGTCGAGGATAATCAATTGTGCATAGAATGTGTTATAGACGGAAAACCGGCGATCGATTATTACAACAGCAGGGACGGCTACTATGCGGATCCGTACACCTATAAGGCGGCATATAAATTTAATGTTGCGACGGGAGTGATACCGGAGATATTCAAGACGGAAATATATATGGGCAGTTATGATTCGGCGGCGATGATAAAGCTGTACAAAGACACGGCGGATGAGATCACGGACGAGGAAATGGCGGAAGTATGGTATGTGTCGGCGGATGTGGATAAATCGGCTGTAAAAGTCGAAACATTCACGAAGGATATAAATGTGACGCTTTCGCCGGGCATAAGGATAGATAAGGTTGTATTTTCGCCGTTCGGCAATCAGATTGCGGTAAGTACCGATGCGGACGATGATTCGGTATATAAAGTTTTCGGCGGTTTTGCGCTCTATGATGAAAACGGTACCTGTCTTAATATTTTGAATAAGGGTTTGAGATGGAATTCGGACGGTTCGTCAACCGATTCGTTTGAGTTTTTAAATGCGGACATAAATACGAAGCAGTTAAAAATCGTACCGCTTAAAATGAAAACAGACGATGATCGGCAGGTCAATGTAATTGAGCAAAAAATCGGTTGTTATCCGCTCAGATATGAAATGACCGGCGGCTACGGCAGCGTTGTTGTGACAGATGTGCGTTTTGCGGACGGAGTAATTGCGATCGACTATTATATTGACGGCTTTATC
>JAFLUR010000437.1 GCA_022508725.1 Oscillospiraceae bacterium | reverse complement strand
TTTTTTCGCCGCGGTGCTGAATTATTTTTTGATATTTGATTTATTCAGTGTTTCCCTAATAAATTTCACTGTCTTATTGTTTTTTCACGGCGATTGTGTTAAAATAAAGATACAGTCAAAAACGGTTTCCGGCGTCTTGTCCGCCTACGATAAGGCGCGGGTCTCATTCGTAGGCGGAAAGGTCATGGTGATTATTATGCCGAATATCCGGCTGCCCCATAACTCCGGCGAGCACAGCAGCGTAAACCTCGAACATATGCCCGCAACCGATGATTTTCAGATCATATCGGATATTTTCAAACAGCTCTGCGACACCAGCCGTATTCGCATATTCTGGCTTCTGTGCCATTATGAAGAATGTGTCATAAATATATCCGCGCTGGTGGATATGAGCAGTCCCGCGGTTTCCCATCATCTCCGGCAGCTTAAAGCAGGAGGCTTGATCACAAGCATCCGCAAGGGAAAGGAAGTATATTACAAGGCTGCCCAAACGGAAGAAGCGGACCTTTTGCATCATATGATCGAAAAACTGGTTGAGATTTCCTGTCCGTCCGACCGGAAATAGGGAGATATAAATTGTGAAAAACGAATATCATTCGGATATCGAAATAAAATTGAAAGACATTCCCGAGGGCAGGCTTTTGACGGAGCGCCGCAGTGCCGACGGCTCTTTGCCGGCGGTAAGCATGAAAAATCTGCCGGGCGGTAAGGGGAAAATTGTTGTTTTTACGGTCTTTCCCGGCACGGAAATTGCATTTAATCAAATCCGTGCCGACAGAATGACCTTTCACCGCGGCGAAAAAAATCATATTCTGCGGATCGATCACTGCCGCGGCGGGTGCGCGGTTTTGAATACGAAAAACGGCATACCGGTCTGTTTCGGAGCGGGTGATATTTTAATTCATCCCCCCGAGCGCCCCGCGGAATCCGAAATACATTTTCCTTTCGGATATTATGACGGTCTGACCGTTTCCGTTGATATGAACGCGTTCGGGAAAACCGATATTTTACGCGAAGCGGATATTGATTGCACGCGCATATGCAAAAAGCTCTGCCCGGAAAACATACCTGCCGCGATCCCGCGCGAAAACGGGATCGATAAAATATTCTCCGCCGTTTACGATCCGCCCGGACATATACAAATACCCTATTACAAGCTTAAAATTCAAGAAATACTGATGTTTCTCGGCATGACGGAGCCTTTAAAAACGCATGACTCCGCCGAGGACGGACGGACGGAAATCATACGCGAAATACACGATATGCTTATGCAAAATCTCGATAAACGATTTACGATCGAAGAGCTGTCAAAAAAATATCTTATAAACACATCATCGCTGAAATCCGTTTTCAGGGCGGTATACGGACTTCCCGTTTCCGCATATGTAAAGGAGCACAGAATAAAAAAGTCTATGGAGCTGCTTTTGAAAACCGATAAAAGCATATCGGAGATTTCAAATGCCGTCGGCTATAAAACGCAGAGCAAATTCACACAGACATTCAAGGATATGACCGATATTACGCCGACCGAATACAGACGGCTTTACCGCGGAAAATAAGTCTGTGACAAAATGATTTTAAGAGCCTGTTTAGTATCCTCCAATCATCATCTTTTCGGCATATTTTCCCGCAGGC
>JAFLUR010000436.1 GCA_022508725.1 Oscillospiraceae bacterium | reverse complement strand
CTGAATGAAAAGGGGATTTTTAAAGAAATATCGGCAAGTATAAACCGCACATCGGACGCGATCGAACGAAAGAACGCCGCGCTTGCCGCCCGTGACAGTGCAAGGTCAAATTGGATCTCGGGAATTTCGCACGATATACGAACACCTCTGTCCGTAATCGTCGGATATTCGGAGGAGCTTGCCCGGTCGGAAAGTCTTGATGCCGGGGAGCGGGGGAGAGCGGAAACAATAACGGCGCAGGGAATTAAAATAAAAAAGCTGATAGAGGATTTAAACCTGATCTCATCATTGGAATACGATATGCAGCCCTCAAGAAAGAGCGCGGTCAAAATTTGTCCGCTGCTCAGGCGCACGGTATCGGATATATTAAACAGCGGTATTGCAAACAGGTGCGAAATCGAGCTTGATTTACGGAATGAAAAATCGGTAATATCGGCGGACGAAAGTCTTATTGAAAGAGCGATATTCAATCTGATAAACAACAGCGTCACGCATAATGAAAACGGCTGTAAGATACGGATTTCCCAATACGAACATGATGGGACCGTGTATGTCGATATTCATGACAGCGGCAGGGGAGTTTCGCCCGAAATACTCGAAAACATATCTCAAATCCCCAAATCCGCTCACGGTCTGGGTTTGCCCATGGCATATCGTATTATCCGAATGCACGGCGGCGGATTTACGGCGGCAAATGATAACGGATTGAAAATACTGATGGAATTGCCGAAAGCAGGGGCATAATTGATTTATTCATCGTTTCCATGTAAAATTCCTTATAAAAAAATGTAAAATATACTTGACATTTTCCGCAGGTGTGTTATAATAATAAATGTAAAGTGCATTTTACATCATTATGAAGGGAGTTGATAGCTTGAAAAATCGGATAAAGGAGCTGCGAAAGCAAAACAAAATAACACAGGACGATCTTGCGCAGGCGGTGTGTGTTACACGTCAGACCATAATCTCGCTTGAAAACGGGAAATACAATGCGTCCTTACAGCTTGCGCATAAGATAGCGGAATATTTCGGAGTTTCCATCGAGGATATATTTATATTTGAGGAGGAGTAAAAATGAAATTTGAAAATAAAATCAAGGCAAGGATTTATTTGATGTCGGCATATGCGGTTATCGGCGTGATATTATGCGTGCTGGGATATACCCGAATAACATCGAATGATATGCTGACGGCATGGGGCATCGCGCTGTTTGCCGGCGGAACAGTGCATATTATTCGAAACATCCGTCTTATGAAAAATTCAAAAAAGATGCAGGCGCTTGAAATTGCGGAAAGGGATGAGCGCAATATTATGCTGCGGGAAAAAGCACGCAGCCTTGCGTTCGGCATATATCTTATGATAATGGGCTTGGCGGTGGGAGTGATGCTTTTGCTTAATAAAAGCTTCGGAGTTGTTATCGCTTATAATATTTGCACTTTGGTTCTGATATATTGTATATGCTATTGGGTCATCAGACGCAAATATTGATAAACCGGTGATTTTTACGGAGAAATTTTCTGCGGCAAAGAGCCGTTTTGACTCGGAAAATCCGACAAAACGGCTCTTTGCCGCGCTCGTATAATTTATTGATGCTCCAACTGACTCTTGAATTTTTCTGCTTGCCCAAGCTGTGAAATT
>JAFLUR010000435.1 GCA_022508725.1 Oscillospiraceae bacterium | reverse complement strand
AAAGACGCGGAATACGCAATAGGATGTATCGGGGGCAGACTTGTCGAAAACGGAAATATATGCTCAGGCTTTGAGGCGGGAAGCGCGCCGAGAACAGCGGTGGGAATAAAAGCCGACGGACAGGTCGTATTTTACACAATAGACGGACGTCAGCAGGGATACAGCCATGGTGTTACACTTGATACTCTCGCATGGAGAATGGCAGAGCTCGGATGTGTTGACGCGGTAAATCTTGACGGCGGCGGCTCTACCGTAATAGCCGGAATATACCCGGGAAGCAGTACTCTTTCGGTTATAAATTCTCCGTCCGACGGTTCGCTCAGAAAAAGTGCGAATTATATATTTCTCCGGACAAAAAGTGCGGCGTCAAATCCCGTGCCTATCCCGGAGACTACACCGACCGTTATACCGACTATCTCTCCGGATATGCTTGTAAATCCCACTGCCGAGCCGGAATTAACACATGAGCCGGAGGCGGCGCAGCAGCCGGACAATACAGTCCTTCCGACGGGTACACCCGAAACCGTTAAGATAGATATTTCCGAAACTGCCGCGCCGGATGCTTCCGAAACCGCGGCAATCCCGCCGGAGGAGCCCGATTATCCCGAAATAAAAGCCGAGTACAGTGACCATTTAATTACGGCATCGGTCATAACCTCCTCCGATACGGCGGATGTATCGCTGTTTACGGACGGTATCGACTGTACCGATAAGCTTTCAAAATCGGACAGCGGAAAGATAATTACTTATAAAACAGATGATGATTTTGATGTGTACACGCACAGAATTAAAATTACGGCAACCGCGTCCGACGGCAGGAGCGCCGTTGAATATATAACAACACGTTGTGAACAGGGATATAAAAACATATTTATCGACACATCAAATCATTGGGCACTTGAATATATATCATATATGTCGGATAAAGGAATTGTACATGGAGACGGCACGGGAGGAAAGATATTTTTCAGACCGCAGAATAACATGACCCGTGCGGAATTTGCTGTTATGATGTCAAACAGTATGCATACGGATACGGCGGAATTTAACGATATACCGGACTTTGAAGATATTGATTCGATCCCGTCATGGGCGATTGAACACATAGCGGCCATGTACTCAAAGGGAATTATAAACGGCAGAAATTCCGAAACCGGAATATATTTTGATCCGGATGCGCCGATCACCCGTGCCGAAGCGATGACAATTATTTCGAGGACGCTTCCCGACGGAATGAAAGCCCGGGAATCGAATTTTGCGGACAGCGAAGAGATACCCGTATGGGCAGTCGAAAGCATAAATAAGCTTGTATGCATGGGAGCGGTGAGCGGATATACCGATAATACCATTATGCCCAACAAAAAAATAACGAGAGCCGAAGGCGTAAAATTATTGTATGAGGTTTATTGACAGGTTTATATGATATTGATTTATTCAGTGTTTCCTTAATTTAATGACCGCACTCTGTCAGTCCCGGAATATTCTGTTTTGGGAGATGGTAAAAAAGGCTGCCCCGATTATGAGGCAGCCTTTGCGGATTTACAATATTTTTAAGCGGATATATTCGTTATACCTCGCTTCTTTTCTTAGAGCCTGTTTAGTATCTTCCAATCATCATCTTTTTGGCATCTTTTCCCGCCGGC
>JAFLUR010000434.1 GCA_022508725.1 Oscillospiraceae bacterium | reverse complement strand
AAATTTGGTTCTCACAGACAGAGAACGTCTTGTTGTAAACGGTGTGGAGGATGTGAAGAGCTTTAACGATGAATGTGTGATATTATATACCAATATGGGTATTCTGACCGTAAAGGGCAGCGAACTGCATATCAACAGGCTTAATGTTGAAAGCGGAGAAAGTATCGTTGAGGGAATAATCAATTCATGTGAATTTCAAGACGGAAACGTCAGCCGGGAAAGTATGTTCTCGAGACTGTTCAGATGAGGAGGAATCGGCATGATCGGTTCTGTTGAGAATGAAGCGTATATATTTATCGCAATGTTTATCGTCGGGGGCGCGGCGGGCTTTATGTTTGATATTTTTAAAATGCTGAGAATGTTGGATTTCGGCAGAATATGGATATTCATGACAGACTTGGTTTTCTGGACGCTTGCAACGGGTATGTTTTTGTGTTCGGTCATGTACTTTAACGACGGCCGGATGAGATGGTATGAATTTGTAGGCATATCTCTCGGTCTGTTTTTATACTTTTTGCTCCTCAGCAGGTATATTACAGCGGTTTTTGTGTGGATCGCAAAAATTATTTATAAAATTTCGACAACTATTTTTAAAATTGTCTTGACACCGGTGCAATTTTTGTATAAAATTTTAAGTGTGCCGATATTGTTTGTCCTTCGCGGTTTAAAGAAGGCATGCTCTGTCTGCGGAAATAAAAGATCCGCACCGGATGCGCAAAATGCAGGAGAGCTTATCCGGTCCGGTCCGGAAAAATAAGTTTATCGGTGATAAGATTAGGGAGGAGATATGAAAGTGAATAAAAGAAAAAAGAGAATATCTCTTCTGGGAGTATATGTCACCGTGGCTGTTGCGGTATTGCTTTTGCGCGCATTATTTATGCAGCCGGAGATAACAAGGAATAAGAAAACAATTGAATTGCTGCAAAGTAAAATCGCGTATGAAAAGGTACGAGCCGATGAAGTTGAAACGCTGAAGGATAAAGTCAATACCGATGAATATATTGAGCGGGTGGCTCGCGAGAAGCTCGGACTCGTAAAAGAAAATGAAAAGATTTTTGTCGATGCGGCATCGCAATGATTATTTTAAAGGAGGAGTAAGACCGGTATGTCAGTTGAGGTCGGAAATATTTTTGAGGCAAAGGTAGTAAGTATTATGCCTTTCGGAGCGTTTGTGGCGCTGCCGGGAGGAGAAACGGGTCTTGTACATATATCGGAAATAGCAGTTGATTATGTAAAGGATGTAAGCGAACATTTGAAGCAGGGGGATACCGTAAAGGTAAAGGTAATCAAGGTAGACGAAAAAGGAAAAATATCTTTGTCTATAAAAAAGGCTGTTCAGCCGGAAAAAAATACAAAGCCTCAGCAGAAGAGGGTGCGTCCCGTTGAAATAGACTGGAGCAGGAACAATAACGAAAATATGTCCTTTGAAGATAAAATGAATAAATTCAAAATGGAAAGCGACGAAAAGATGGCGTCTCTTAAAAGAAGCGCCGATTCAAAGCGTTCGGGCGGATATAAACGCGGCGGCGGATCTTATTGATATATCGGCGGTTCCCGTATTAAATTTTAACACGTTTTTTGCAAGGCAGTATTGGGAAAGCCATTACTGCCTTTATTTCGATAAAATATTCGGAAACGGCGTGAAAAGATCGGTAAAATTCGCTG
>JAFLUR010000433.1 GCA_022508725.1 Oscillospiraceae bacterium | reverse complement strand
GATTCTCCGACCGACTCTTGAATTTTATGCCTTCCCAAACCGGGAAATTCCGGAAAGCCTTGTTCCGGTCGCAAAACTCCTTTTTACCGCCTCACCCATGCAGCCGGGCGAAAACCGATGTTTTCGTAATTTTACATAATAAGCATAATCTTGTAATCATTTCCTTTTTGCGTGAATAGTATTTAAGGGCATATTAAAAAAAGAATATTCTCATTGAGATATTTCACTATTCACGAAAGGACAGATAAAATTGAAAAGAGGATTATTAAAAAACAACAGCGAAAAAATTGCCGCGCTTTTTGCGGCGGTTATGATTGTGTCTGTACTGGTCGGAAGCTTTGCGGCGGTCTTTCTTGACGGAGAACAGAATACGGACATATATCGGTATCTTACCGGCTTTTTTTCATCCTACGGCAACAATATCGATAAAGCGGCGGTATGCAGGCGTTCTGTCGGAATGAATATGAGAATATTTATTCCCGTGACAATATCGGGATTTTTTATTTTCGGAAATCTTGCCGCGGCGGCGTGTATGGCGGTAAAGGGATTTATATGGGGCTTTTGCGGAGGATTGTATGTAAAATATTACGGTGTTAAGGGAATTCTTTTATCGCTTGCCTCTCTTCCGTCATGTATAATCGTTGTTTTTTCGGTAATGCTTTTTTCTGTGATCGCGTCCGAGCTGCGGAAGGAGAGGGACAGAAAAAACAGTTTTATCCGGTATATGATAATATCGCTTATGCTTTTGCTCACATTTTCCACGGCGGCATTGGTTGATGCGTTTGTTGTCTGTCCGGCGTTAGCGGCTGTGATAAAATTGCTTTGAAAGATCGGATTTTGGTGAATTTTTACATTATCAGGAAATAATTATGTAAAAATATTTCATAATTGTTTCATTTATCTGACAAATACCCAACAAGTCGGTAAATTGTGTATACAAATTATAATTCTGTGATATACTAAGATTGACATAAGGAAGCATTCATAAATTATGAGGTGTTTCCGGAAGAAAAAATTATCGTACATACGAGTATCGGATAATTGTCCGGATATTCTTTTATGAAAGGAGTAACGATCAGCGGTATGATACAGGATTATATTATTGAATTTACGGATTATATGTCGGACGAGCGTCATAAATCACAGAACACGGTTATGTCTTACAGGCGTGACATTTCTCAGTACATATCTTATCTTGATGAACGCAATATAGACGATATTTCAAAGACCACAAAAACCACCGTTCTGACCTATCTTTTGTATTTGCAGAAAAAGGGCAGGGCAACGTCTACAATATCGAGAAATCTTGCGTCGCTTCGTTCATTTTACATGTATATGATGAGTATAGGCGTTATCGATTCAAACCCCACCGAGCAGCTTGAAGCGCCCCATGTCGAAAAAAGACTGCCGCATATTCTGTCAAGCAGCGAAATAGAAATACTGATGCGCCAGCCGAAATGCACCGACACAAAGGGGATACGCGACAGGGCAATGCTTGAGCTTTTATACGCTACGGGTATACGGGTATCTGAGCTTATCAATCTTAATCTGAATGATATAAATTTGGATATAGGATTCATAAAATGCGCGGGAGGAAAGCATGAGCGCATTGTTCCGATAGGTCATATAGCCTGTGAAGCGACAAGGAAATATATAGAAGAGTCGAGAGGAAAGC
>JAFLUR010000432.1 GCA_022508725.1 Oscillospiraceae bacterium | reverse complement strand
AATCCGCATCTGCGCGCAAGCGCAAAGCTCTCCTCGATATCCTCCGGAGTATGCCGTCTGCCTATTCTTTCAAGCGTTGTCCGGTGCATGGTCTGCGGATTTATGCTTATCCGGTTCACTCCGTGACGTAATGCCGTGACAAGCTTTTCCTCGTCTATGGTATCGGGTCTGCCGGCTTCGAGGGTCATTTCCTTTACTCCCGTCATATCAATGTATCTTTCCAATGCCCCAAAAATATCGTCAAGCATATCCGCGTTCAATGCGGTGGGCGTCCCTCCGCCCATATATATGCTTTCCGCATATATCCCCGCTTTCCGCATTATCTCGCCGGTCTTTTTTATCTCTTCCGTCAAAAGGGACACATATTCGGGTATATATCTGCCGCTCACCTTTATCGGCGATGATATAAACGAGCAGTATGAGCATCTTGTCGGGCAGAAGGGTATGCCTATGTAAATTCCCGCCGATCTTTCATCGTGAGAATTCACAATATCCGCCTCGTTTTTACAGACCTCATAAGCCAAACGCCTTTTTTCCTCCGTGACGTAATATATATCCCCGAAAATCGAATCCGTTTGCTCCCTGTCAAATTTTTCGCAAAGCAAACGCATATTCTTCGCCGGCCTTATCCCGCTCATCACGCCCCACGGACGCGGTATGCTCCTTATATGACCGGCGGCGCGGCAAAAGCTCTCGACCACCGCATTTTTATACGCCTTGCGTATAACGTCCCCGTCATAAAACGGCTTTATATCTATCCCGACCTTCTCCTCGAAAATCTTTCCGTCGTATTCTATCGTGCAGACCGCGGAAAGATCGTCCTCCGAAAAAACCGTGCTCACGCGCGCGTTTTGATCCTTTTTGAAATAAAGCCTCATAAATACGCCCATTTCGTATTCACATTCAAAACCTGTCTGCTTCAGAGTCACCATAACGCCTATCCCCTGCAAACAAAATTGTATTTTTTCTCATAGCCTATTGTCGTTTCGGCGCCGTGTCCCGGGTGCACCCGTATATCTTCGTCAAGGGAATACAAAACCTCTTTTATCGATTTCTTCAATGTTTCCTCATCTCCCGTCGGAAGGTCCCATCTGCCGATATTGCGCAAAAACAGCGTGTCGCCGGAAAACAGATTGTTTTCGATAAGAAAACAGGTCCCGCATGAGGTATGTCCCGGAGTTTTCAGGACTTTTATTTTCATTCCGCAAAGCTCGATATCTTCATCCGATATGATTTGGGCATCCTTTATCTCGATCGCTCTGCCCAGACCCGCCTCGGTAAGATTTATTCTCCTGTCCGCTGTATTCGCCGCACATTCGGGCGTTGCCGCTATCTTCGCGCCCGTTATCCGCACAAGCTCCGGCACCGCCGATATATGGTCGTAATGGCAATGAGTAAGCAGTATATATTTTATCTTCGCATCTCCCGCCGCCTTTACGATTCCATCGGCATTGTCATATCCCGGATCTATCGCAACCGCCTCTTTTCCGTTTACGAGTATATAGCAATTTTCATCCGTATTGTAATTTTCCGTCTTTATAATCTCCATAAAAATCCCTCCGAAAAATCAGAATATATCCGCCTCCCAAGAGCCTGTTCAGTATCCTCCGATCATCATCTTTTCGGCATATTTTCCCGCAGGCTTTGCCCGAAATTCTTGAAATACACAAAGTATTCCC
>JAFLUR010000431.1 GCA_022508725.1 Oscillospiraceae bacterium | reverse complement strand
AAGACGCCGAACAAAAGCCGATAAATCCTTACGGGCAGTCAAAGCTTATGATTGAAAAGATATTGGCGGATTATAATAAGGCATACGGTATAAATTATTGTTGCCTAAGATATTTTAATGCGGCGGGTGCGGACCCGGATGGTGAAATAGGGGAGAGCCATACGCCGGAAACGCATCTCATACCGCTTGTGCTTGCGGCTTCTGCGGGTGACAGAGAGAATATAAAGGTGTTCGGCTCGGATTATCCGACAAGGGACGGAAGCTGTATTCGCGATTACATACACGTTACCGATTTGGCGGACGCGCATTTGAGAGCGATGGATTATTTGAAAAAAGGAGGAGAAAGCGTTTGTATGAATTTGGGGAATTGTATGGGAAATTCCGTGTTGGAGGTTATAGAAGCGGCAAGAAAAATTACAGGTAAGGATATTCCGGTGGAGGTGACTCAAAGAAGACCGGGCGATCCGCCCACACTTGTGGGAAGTGCGCAAAAAGCCGAAAAGCTGCTCAGCTGGAAGCCGAAATACGGTGATATAAATGTAATATTGGAACACGCATGGCAATGGTATTGCAATAAAGAATATTGATAAACCGGGAGGAAAATATTATGGAAAATACAAATATATCAAAATTAGACTTTTTACCGGAGGAATATGAACAGGAAGTATATGATAGGATGAATTTGGACGGTATCAATTCGGAAATGAGTGACGGACAAAGGAGATTTGTTACCGGCTTGATCAGATATTATAAACCGGAAAATATATTGGAATTGGGTGTATCTGCCGGAGGCGGAACAGCAATCATTCTCAATGCTATTCAAGATATGGATTCCAAACTTTATTCCGTTGATGTACTTGAAACGGTTTACAGAGAGCCTGAAAATGAAGTTGCTTATATTGCAAAAAAAAGATATCCGGAAATGCTTAACAACAGATGGCAGTTGTATACAGGTAAAGATCCTTCGGAACTTATGAAAAAGTTGGATACAAAATTTGATTTCTGTGTAATTGATACAATGCACTCTCATCCCGTTGAAACAATTAATTTTATAAGTATATTGCCTTGGTTGAAAGATGGTGCCGTGGTTGTGATGCATGATACAACCTTATATGAATGGCGTTTGGAAAACACGTTTATGAAATGCTTTGCCCCGCGCATTTTACTTTCAGCCGTATGTGCAGATAAGTATGTTCCCAAATTACCCAGTGGTTCGATGATAGCTTCCAATATTGCGGCATGGCAGATATCATCCGATACAAGAAAATACAGCAGGAATCTTTTTGACAGTTTGTATTTACCTTGGGAGATGAGTATTGAGCAAAAAACGTATTTGTCGGTTAGGACTTTGGTGAGTGAGTATTATCCGAGTTCTTATGTTGATGTGTATGATGAAGCGGTAAGAATAAACAGAAGCATGGCTACCGCAAAAAAATGCGGTGTTCTTTCTTTGGAAACGGTATGGGAAACACTGCCCGAAGATGTTATTTTTTACGGTGCGGGAGCGAATATGAATATGATTATTGACTCACTGTATGATTTGGATTTAAAATTTGATTATGAAATATGGGATCAAAGGGCGGAAAAAATAAAAGAAATAAGAGGTCATAAGGTTGATTTGCCGAAACGGGAAAAAAGCTCAAAGGAAGGACGATATATGATCGTTACCGTTTTGAATAAGGA
>JAFLUR010000430.1 GCA_022508725.1 Oscillospiraceae bacterium | reverse complement strand
ACTATTCCGTCTATCTTGCTTTCGGCTTCCGCCAGCAGCTCTTTCTTCTTTTCGGGAACGTGTATATCCTCAACGCTTACCGTTATGGCTCCTTTTGTGGAATACTTAAATCCCGTAGCCTTTATATTGTCAAGAACAACCGCCGTTTCACTTGTTCCGTGCACTCTTATGCAGCGATCGATAATTTTTCCGAGCTGCTTTTTGCCTACGATTTCATAAACCTCCAGATCAAACGCCGTTTCGGGATTTTTACGGTCAACCCATCCCAAATCCTGCGGAATATTCTGATTAAATATAATTCTTCCGACAGTCGCGTCTATGATCTTATGTTTAAGCTCACCGTCAATATATCTTTCCATTCGTACCTTGATAGGCGCATGAAGTCCCACTTCTTGGTTATCATAAGCAAGCAGCGCCTCATCGGGGGATGAAAAGATTTTGCCTTCTCCTATCTCACCCGGCATTATCAATGTAAGATAATAGCTTCCCAATACCATATCCTGTGTCGGAACGGCAACAGGATGTCCGTCCTGCGGCTTTAACAGGTTATTTGCCGAAAGCATGAGGAATCTCGCCTCTGCCTGCGCCTCAGGAGATAACGGAACATGGACCGCCATCTGATCTCCGTCAAAATCGGCGTTATACGCGGTACAAACAAGCGGATGCAGCTTAAGTGCTCTTCCCTCGACCAGCTTCGGCTCAAATGCCTGAATACCCAGTCTGTGCAGTGTGGGTGCGCGGTTAAGAAGCACGGGATGCTCTTTTATTACCTCTTCCAAAACGCTCCATACCTCGGGCTTTACACGCTCGACCATACGCTTTGCGCTTTTGATATTATGTGCATATCCCGCATCGGTAAGCTTTTTCATTACAAACGGCTTAAACAGTTCAAGCGCCATTTCACGCGGCAAGCCGCACTGATATATCTTCATCTCGGGACCCACAACGATAACCGAACGTCCCGAATAGTCAACTCTTTTACCGAGAAGATTTTGACGGAAACGTCCCTGCTTACCCTTTAACAGATCGGAAAGCGATTTCAGAGCCCTGTTTCCGGGACCCGTGACGGTTTTTCCGCGTCTGCCGTTATTGATAAGAGCGTCAACAGCTTCCTGAAGCATACGCTTTTCATTTCTTATGATAATATCCGGCGCTCCGAGGTCAAGCAATTTTTGAAGTCTGTTGTTTCTGTTTATTACACGTCTGTACAGATCGTTAAGATCGCTCGTTGCAAAGCGTCCTCCGTCAAGCTGAACCATCGGTCTCAGATCGGGCGGAATAATCGGAATTGCGCGCAGTATCATCCATTCCGGCTTATTTCCCGACAAACGGAAGGATTCGACTATTTCAAGCCTTTTTATAATTCTTGCTTTCTTCTGCCCCTGCGCATTTTCAAGTTCGTCACGGAGCTCCGCCGACAATTCTTCAAGATCGATTTTTTTCAGCAATTCGAGTATTGCCTCCGCGCCCATACCCGCCTTGAATTTATCTCCGCACTTCTCATATACCTCACGGTATTCTTTTTCACTGAGTATCTGATTCTGAGAAAGCCCCGTATTTTTACCCGGATCGATCACTATATATGACGCAAAATACAAAACCTTTTCAAGATGTCTGGGAGATATATCGAGTACAAGACCCATTGATGAAGGTACGCCCTTAAAATACCATATATGTGAAACAGGCGTTGCGAGCTCTATATGAC
>JAFLUR010000043.1 GCA_022508725.1 Oscillospiraceae bacterium | reverse complement strand
AGAATATGACCGAATCGTCCGCGCTGATTTTACCTTTCGGCTTGCCGTCCTTTGTCACAACCGCCGGCACGATAAATTCATCGGTAACATCCTCGGTATAGGATTTTCTCACCGCAGCCTCCGCGTCATCGACAAGCACTCCCTCGCCGTATACCATAGCCGAATATGCCTTTTCGACACGCTCCCAGCGGTTATCTCTGTCCATGGCATAATAACGTCCCATAACGGTGGCTATTTCGCCGACGCCTGTTTCGTCAAGCTTATTTTGGAGCCGGTTTATAAAATCGGCGCCCGATGTGGGCGATACATCTCTGCCGTCCATAAGACAATGAACATATACCTTTTTCAGTCCGTTTCTTTTTGCAAGATCGATAAGACCGAAAAGATGTCCGATATGACTGTGTACACCGCCGTCCGAAAGCAGTCCTATAAAATGTATCGCCGAATTTTTATCCTTGCAGTTTTTGACTGCTCCCGCGAAAGCCTCGTTTTCAAAGAAATCTCCGTCCTCGATGGATTTGGTTATTCTCGTAAGCTCCTGATATACAACGCGTCCCGCGCCGATATTTGTATGTCCCACCTCGGAATTTCCCATCTGCCCGTCCGGAAGTCCCACGTTCATACCGCTTGCATATATTATTGTATTCGGGTATTCCTTCATATATCTGTCCATATTCGGGGTTTGAGCTGCTTTTACAGCATTGCCCTTTACCGTGTCATTCAAGCCGTAGCCGTCCATAATAATCAATGCCACAGGTTTTTTTGCCATATTTATCCTCCATTCCGCCGCCGTCCGGCGGCACAAATTATATTGTTCCTCTCTTTTTAAAATCCATAAAGGCGGAATGACCCATTCCGCCCTCATGTGTATATGTTTTCCGTATGTTATTTTACCGATGATACGATAGTTGCAAAATCAGCCGATTTAAGGCTTGCGCCGCCTATAAGACCACCGTCTATATCCTTCATCGAAAGAAGCTCCGCCGCATTTTTCGCGTTCATGCTTCCGCCGTACTGTATTGTAACCTTGTCCGCAACGCCTTGATCGTATATTCCCGCCAGCATCGCGCGGATACCTCCGCATACCTCATCGGCCTGCTCGCTTGTAGCCGTCTTGCCCGTGCCGATAGCCCAGATAGGCTCATAAGCTATAACGACCTTTTCCGCGTCCGCCGCGCTTATATCGGCAAACGCCTTTTTGACCTGAATACCTATGATCTCCATGGTAACGCCCGCCTCACGCTCGGCAAGACTCTCGCCCACGCATACTATCGGTATAAGTCCCTTTGCAAGAGCTTTCTTTGTCTTTGCGTTTACCGTGCAGTCGGTTTCCGCAAAATACTGTCTTCTTTCGGAGTGACCGATTATTACATAATCAACTCCCATATCAACGAGCATATCGGCGCTTACCTCGCCCGTATATGCGCCGCTGTCCTCAAAATGAAGATTTTCCGCGCCGATCTTAACGTGCGTACCCTCCGCAGCCTTTACCGCCTCCGAAAGGCATACATACGGCGTGCAGCAAACAACCTCGCACCTTGCGCCCTCCGTAACCTTTGCAATCTCCTTTACAAAATCATGGGTTTGGGACGGAAGCTTGTTCATCTTCCAGTTTCCCGCAATAATATATTTTCCCATCAAATCCGACCTCATCTCTGTATAGTATTGTTTTGATAATTTCTTATTTATCGTTAAGTGCTGTTATACCGGGAAGCTCCTTGCCCTCAAGGAATTCAAGGCTTGCGCCGCCGCCCGTCGAAATATGGCTCATCTTATCGCCCAGACCCGCTTGATTTACAGCCGCAACGCTGTCGCCGCCGCCTATGATCGTTACGGCGTCTATATCGGCAAGCGCCTTTGCAACGGCGTTTGTGCCCTTTGCAAAGTTTGACATTTCGAATACGCCCATGGGACCGTTCCATACGACTGTTTTTGCATCCTTGACGGCGTTCACATAAAGCTCAACCGTCTTTTCGCCTATATCAAGACCCATATAACCGTCCTCGATCGAATCGGACGCCACCGTTTTGAACTCGGCGTCGTTTGAAAATTCCTTTGCAACGACCGTATCAACGGGAATAAGCAGCTTTACACCCTTGTCCTCCGCCTTTTTCATCATATCCGAAGCATAGCTTACATACTCGTCCTCAAGCAAGGATTTGCCTACGTTATATCCCTTTGCCTTAAAGAACGTATATGCCATGCCTCCGCCGATTATAAGCGTGTCAACCTTTTCGAGAAGATTGTTTATTACCGAAATTTTGCTTGATACCTTTGAACCGCCGAGAATGGCAACGCACGGTCTTACGGGATTGTTTACCGCATTGCCCAAAAACTCGATCTCTTTGCCGATAAGATAACCCGCAACCGAATCATTCACATATTTTGTGATGCCGACATTTGAGCAGTGCGCTCTGTGAGCAGTTCCGAAAGCGTCGTTTACGAATATATCCGCCAAGGAAGCAAGCTCCTTGCTGAATTCATCGACATTCTTTGTTTCTTCCGCTCTGTAACGTGTATTTTCAAGAAGAACGACATCGCCCTCCGCCATGGCTTCAACGGCCTTTTTCGCATTCTCGCCCACAACATTGTCATCAGCCGCAAAAACGACCTCTTTTCCGAGCTTTTCCGAAAGTCTTACCGCAACCGGTTTAAGCGACAATTCCGGCTTAGGCTCGCCCTTTGGCTTGCCCATATGCGAACAAAGTATAACCTTTGCGCCATTTTCGATAAGATATTTGATTGTAGGAAGCGCGCCCACTATACGGTTTTCATCCGTAATGTTTTGATTTTCGTCCAAAGGAACGTTAAAATCGCATCTTACAAGTACTCTTTTGCCCTTTACGGCAACGTCTTCAACAGTTTTTTTGTTTAACATAAAATCAACACCTCATAAATTTTATTTTACGGGAACACCGTTTTAAAGTAAATCATAATTTTTATTTACCCGGCATTTCCTCAGACCGCACCGCAAATAACGGAATGCGGAACAATATTCCTGTTTATATTGTATAACAAATCAATATTTTTTTCAAGTATATTTTACCGATTTTCCGATAAATTTTTATCAAATATTTTTTATGCATTTTGCACATATTGCCCATACCCGAAATCATCCGCATTATCCGCCGAAAAAAATCCGGCACACATACACTCCGGCGGTCATGCCGAGTATATCGGCAAGTATCGCGGCGGGCAGAGTGCATCTTGTGTATTTTGCCCTTGTTGCCGAAAAATACACCATGATCGTATAAAGCGTTGTTTCGGTCGAACCCGTTATTACCGACGCGCAGCGTCCGATAAAGCTGTCGGCGCCGTATTCGGCAAGCATATCGGTAAGTATTCCGAGAGAGCCTCCCCCCGATACGGGACGCAGCAGCATAAGAGGCACAAGTCCAGCCGGTATCTTCAGCGCGTCCGTCACAGGCGATATCAGTCCGATTATTATACTTCCCAGTCCCGACTCGCGCATCATTGCGACCGCAACGAGAATCGCGGTCATGACCGGAAATATTTTCACGACCGTCCTTATTCCGTCCTCCGCTCCGTCCGTAAATGATTGATATACGCCCACCCTGCGGAAAAACGCTGCGGACAGAATTAAAATTATCATAAAGGGTATCGCAAATTCAGCCGCGTTATTTATCCAAAGCATGATCTTTTCTCCTTAAAGCCGCCCTTGCCCTCACTTTTGCTCCCATAAATATAAACAGCTTTACCGCGCATAACGCCGTTGTGACCGACACTATCGAGCTTATCCATACAGGCGCCGTTATTTCAAACGGGTCAGCCGACCCGGCGGCCGCGCGCAGAGATATTATGGTTGACGGAATTATCGTAAGCGCCGCCGTATTCAATACCGTAAAACAGCACATTTCGTCCGATGCATATTCACCCGAGCCGTTCATTTCGTCAAGCTTTGACATTGCCGATAACCCGAGAGGAGTCGCGGCATTGCCCATTCCCAAGAGATTTGCCGTCACATTCATTGTAATACAGCGCATTGCCTCGCTGTCCGGAGGGATTTTCGGAAAAATACGCTTCATAACGGGTGAGAGCAGCTTTGACAGAGCCGCCGATATTCCTCCGTCCTCGGCTATCCTCATTATTCCCGACCACATACATAATATACCCGCAAAGGACATGACCGTACCCACCGAATTTTTTGCGGCGGTCAATCCCGCGTTTACCGTTTCACCGCAGTTTCCGTTGAAAATCGATACGATAAGCGATACGAGTATCATGGCGCCCCAGATGTAATTCATCATAAAAGATCCCTCCGTAAAATATAATGTCAATTCATTATATTTTTACGGAGGGCGCAATATTCGCTTATTCTTTATATTTTTATCTTCTGAGGGTCATGACGTAATCGTCCATGACAAATCCGCCGCCGATGTCGGTCACGCTTTCGCGCTCGGTTTTAAATCCCAGCCTGTCATACGCGGCTATCGCGTTGTCGTTGTGCCGGTTTACGGTAAGCCAGAACATTTCCGCGCCGGAATATATATCCATGACATGCTTTAAAAGCATTTTTGCAATTCCCCGTCCGCGGTATTCTTTTTTTACATATATTTTGCTCAAAAGCACCGACTTGAATTCCTTATCCTCATGCACACCCATATATCCCGTAAATTCATCATCCGCAAACGCCCTGTAATATTCGTATTTGCCGGATCCGATCCCGTCTGCGATCGCCTCTTCCGACTGAAATTTTGCGAGCATATAATCCACCTGCGCCGCTCCGATTATCGGCGTGAAATACTCATGCCATATGATATCGGCAAGCGCGGCGATTTCTCCCGCGTCCTCTTTGACTGCTTTTTTTATTGTAAACATTTCCGACATATTGTTATCCCAATCTTTCCTCTATCATTTTCGCAAGAGCCTCGGCGCGTTTTTGTATATAATCCTTGTCGCTGCCCTCTATCATAACTCTCACAAGCGGTTCCGTTCCCGACGGTCTTATAAGTACCCTGCCCTCTCCGGCAAATTCCTTTTCAAGCTCTTGTATATATCCCGATATTTCCGGATCCTCCGTGTACTTATCCTTATTTTCCGTTTTTACGGTCGCATTGCACAAAACCTGCGGCAAAACCTTTACTATCCCTGCCGCCTCGGACGCCTTTTGCCCCGTCATTTTAAGTACCGAAAGGAATTGTATCGCGCTGACGAGTCCGTCCCCGGTGGTATTATGTTCAAGAAAAATTATATGTCCCGACTGCTCGCCGCCGATAACATAGCCCTCTTTAAGCATCTCCTCGAGAACATATCTGTCGCCCACCTTTGTTTTCGGAAGATTTATCCCGTTCTTTTCCGCCATTACGGACAAGCCGAGATTGCTCATTACGGTCACAACGCAGGTATTCTTTGCAAGTCTGCCCTGCTCCTTCATAAATTTCGCGCATACAGCCATGATCTGATCGCCGTCTATTATATTTCCCTTTTCATCGACCGCAAGCATTCTGTCGGCGTCGCCGTCAAACGCGATTCCCACGTCGGCTCCTATCGAAACGACATAGCTTTGCAGACTTTCCATGTGCGTGGAACCGCATCTTGAATTTATGTTCACACCGTCCGGCGTATTGTGTATTGCCTCGACATCCGCGCCCAGCTTTGACAATGCCTTGAATGCCGCGGCATAATTTGCGCCGTTTGCGCAGTCGATCGCAACCTTAAAACCTCTGAGTCTGCACGGTGCCGTCGATACCGCATAGCTTACATAATCCTCAAGCGCGTCATGGTTTTTCATAACATAACCCACCCTGCCGTGAGTCGGCATTTCCTCTATTTTCTTTTCTCCGAAAATATACTTTTCTATCTCATCTTCAATATCGTCGCTCAGCTTATAGCCCTCGCTGTTAAAAAACTTTATTCCGTTATACTCGCACGGATTATGCGATGCCGATATGACCACTCCCGCATCCGCCTTGTATTTTCTCGTAAGATACGCCACCGCCGGCGTCGGCACGATCCCGAGCGGTATAACCTTCGCTCCGATGGCGCACAAGCCCGCCGTAAGCGCCGCTTCAAGCATATCCCCCGACTTTCTCGTATCCTTTCCTATCAAAATTCTCGGTCTGTGCGTAACCGTTTTTGTAAGAACATACGCGCCGCCCATTCCCGTTCTGAACGCCAGATCCGCCGTCAGCTCGGTATTTGCTATTCCTCTTATTCCGTCCGTTCCGAATAATCTGCCCAAAACAAATTCCTCCTAAAAAAAATATCGAAATTCACATCATTACTCTTATATCCGCGCCGAGAAATTTAAGTATCTTAAAATTCCCGAACAGTCTTGAGGAAAATCTTGCGGAATAACGCCTTGTAAGCTCCTCAAGAGTGTGGTTTGTGTTTATTATCATCTTTTTGTTCCTGCTTGTTCTTGTATCGAGAATATCGAAAATATACGGGAGTGTGTTTTTTGTTTCCGGCTCCGCACCCAAATCGTCGAGTATGAGAAGATCGGCGGTATACAACAGCTCCTTATACACACCGTCCGTTTCGCGGCCGAATTGAAGATCGCGGAAAACATTCACCAGTCCTATCGCCGTTATATACGCGACCGTTTTTCCGCTATCCGCGAGTTTTTTCGCAACGCATTTTGACAAATAGGTTTTGCCGAGTCCGGGGCTTCCGTAAAACAGCAGTCCTTTTGTTTCATTTTCAAAGTTTACGCAGAAATCCTCCGCAATTTCCTTTATTCCTTTCATTCGCTCATACGGCGATGTATTTTCTCCCATGATCTCTTCCGGAGAATAATAATCAAGCTTGAAATTTTCGAGAATGTATTTTTCAAGCTCGGGAATATTCGACGCCGTATAGCTTTCCCTTATAAGACGGTTTATAAAGCATACGCACTTTTTGTTTCCGACATATCCCGTGTCCATGCATTTTTCGCATTTGTAATGCACCTTGATATAATCCTCGTCATAACCGCCCGCGCTGAGTATCTGTTTTTTTTCATTTTCGAGCCGCGATATTTTTTCGCGCATTTCGTTCCTGTACTCCGCGGCTTTTTCCGGATTTTTCGCAATTTTTCCCACAGCGTCAAACCCGGCGCGATTTATCTCGGCGTCTATCTCCTTTATGCGCGGGAACTCGGAATATATCTCCCCGATATGCCGCGAGCGTATACTTTCCGCCTCCGCGCGGATATCGTCATATTCATTTAGGAGTTTTGTCTGTATATCGTACATTCCTTTTCCCCTCCCGTTTCCTCTCTTGCCGTGCTTTCCCGCGGAAAATATTCATATAAAGACTTTACCGCACTTTTTATATTCTATCATACAAACCCGGTTTTAACAATACCTTTATAAAAAATATTGTAAAGAAATATTTTTTTTGATTTTTTTGATTTTATTCGCTCTTTTCCTCATTCAGTCTTGCCTTTATCCCCGACATTATAACAGCCTTTGCCTTTTGCGCGTCCTCTTTGTCCGCCGGCGGAGTATTCCCGAGCGGATAAGGTATGCCGAGATTTTTATATTTTGCTTTTCCCATATCGTGATACGGGATAACGTCAAGCGCCTTTAAATTTGAAAGTCCGCCTGTAAATTCGCCGAGCTTATAAAGATATTCATCATTCATTGTTATCCCCGGCACGACAACGTGACGTATCCACAAAGGAATATGCTTTTTGTCAAGGTATTTTGCGAATTCGAGTATCCGGTCATTTTTCTGTCCGGTAAGCTTTATATGCTCCTCCGGGTCTATATGCTTTATATCCAGCATAACGAGGTTTGTATATTTCATAAGCTCGTCAAGCTTTTCGCCGTATTCCTTATTATCCGGATTGTATGTTATCCCGGACGTATCTATGCAGGTGTGTATCTCCCTTTCCCTTGCCCTTTTAAAAAGCTCAAGCACAAAATCGATCTGAAGAAGCGGTTCGCCGCCGGTAACCGTTATTCCGCCGTCCTTTAAAAACGGTCTGTACGATTCGTAATCCTCAAGTATTTTTTCGACCGATACCTTATCGCCGATATTCGGTTCCCAAGTATCGGGGTTGTGGCAATAAAGACATCTCATGGGACAGCCCTGCATAAAAACGACAAGACGTATTCCCGGTCCGTCAACCGTTCCGAACGATTCCGTTGAATGAACATATCCTTCCATAGCTCAAAATCCTTTCCCGATAAACAACCGTTTTTTCACTCCGCCATTCCCGCGCTGTACAGCTCAAAATACGCTCCTCCTCGCGCCATAAGCTCGTCATGCGTTCCCCGTTCGGTTATCCGTCCTTTGTCCATTACAAGTATTATATCGGCGTTTCTGACGGTAGACAGGCGGTGCGCTATTATAAAGCTTGTTCTTCCGCGCGTAAGCTTTTCCATAGCCTCGGCAAGAAGCGCCTCGGTGTGCATATCTATATTTGATGTTGCCTCGTCAAGTATAAGCATACGGGCATCGGAAAGCATTGCGCGCGCTATGGCGATAAGCTGCTTCTGACCTTTCGATATATTCACCCCGTCATCGCTGAGTACGGTATCATACCCGTCGGGAAGCGACATTATATAATCGTGTATGTGAACCTTCTTTGCCGCAGCCTCGACCTCCCTGCGCGTCGCGCCCTCATTTCCGTATTTTATGTTGTCGTATATCGTGCCGTAAAACAGCCATGTATCCTGCAATACCATCGCGTATGATTTCCTGAGACTTTTCCTTGTGACGCTTTTTATATTCCTTCCGTCAAGAAAAATATCCCCTTTCCACGGATCGTAAAATCTCATAAGAAGATTTATAAGCGTGGTTTTACCCGAGCCGGTCGCGCCCACAACGGCGGCTGTGCTTCCGGCTTTCAGCTTCAGGTCTATCCCGTGAAGAACCTCTGTTTCATCATATCCGAAATGCAGATCCGACAGCTCGATATCTCCCTTTACATCATCAAGCTCCGCCGCGCCCGGGGCGTCCGCCGGCTCCGGAATTTCATCTGTCATCGAAAACACTCTTTCCGCGGCTGCCATCGCCGATTGAAGGTCGCTCAAGATATTCGCCGCCTCGTTTATTGGTCCGGAAAATTTTCTCGAATACATTATAAACGCGGACAGATCTCCGAGAGAAAGCATATTGAACAAATAAAGTCCCGCCCCGAGTCCGCTTATAAGAGCAAGCGAAATATTGTTTATAAAATTGACCGACGGTCCGACCGCGCTTGCATAATATTCCGCATCATAATATGCGTCCGCCGCCTCTGCGTTTACCTTTTCAAATTTGTCGATCATTACCTTTTCGGTGCCGTATGCCTTTATCACCTTTGTCCCCGAAATAATTTCCTCCGCATATCCGTTCATTTCGCCGAGCTTGCGTGACCTTGCGGAAAAAAGAGGTCTTAGCGTTTTTGTTCTCATTCTCACAAAAAACACCATGGCGGGTATCGTTACGAAAAACACGCACAAAAGCGGCATACACAGATACACCATTGCGATAAACGAGCCGGTCACGGTTATAATGCTTGTCAGGAGCTGTATGAAATCATTCGAAAGCGATGCGTTTACGGTATCTATATCGTACGATATTCTGCTTATTACATCGCCCGCCTTGCAGTTGTCGAAATATCCCGCCGGAAGCTCCATAATCTTATCGAACACATCGGTCCGCATTTTCAGGATTATTTTGCGGCTCAGCGTTATCATCACGACCGAAAGCAGATATGACAAGAGTGACGATGCGGCATAAAACGCAAGCATAAGAGCGCAATAAAAAACGACCCTTTTAAAATCCACAAGTCCGGCTCCCGCCTCGGCTGCCCCGACAGCCTTTCCCGAAAGAACGGGACCCGCAAGAGAAAGCAGATTGCTTGCAACGGTAAGAAAAATCCCCACGAAAAAATACCCTTTGAATTTATATATATATTCCCATAATCTTAAAAGAATATACTTTCTGTTCACCGGCTTTCCGGTTTTTTCAAGCCTCATTTTCCGCGCCTCCTCTCTGAAAGTGTTCCATTGCGGCATACTGAGGACAATTTTTCATAAGATGCTCATGATCTCCGAATCCGACCGCGGCTCCGTTGTCCGTTACAAGTATTTTATCCGCGTCCTTTACCGAGCTTATTCTCTGAGCCACGATTATTACCGTTGTATCCGCAAATCTTGTGCTTATTTCTTTTCTCAGCCGTCCCTCCGTTTTGTAATCGAGCGCGCTCGACGAATCGTCGAGTATCAAAATTTCCGGATCTCCCGCAAATGCTCTCGATATAAACAATCTCTGCTTCTGTCCTCCCGAAAGCTTGCCGCCCCTTATGCCGACCTTGTATTCGAAGCCCTCCGGCATACCCGTTATAAATTCCGCCGCCTGTGCCGCCCCGGCACTCTCCCTTATCTTTTCCTTTCTTATGCCGCGTCCGAAATCGATATTGTTTTCTATGGTATCGGACATAAGAAAATCATTCTGAAATGCCGCGGCGAACTTGCGCCTAAGCGTTTGAAGCGGAATACTCCTTATATTTTCGCCGTCGATGCGTATAACTCCCGTATCGGTATCGTAAAATCTGAGCAAAAGACTTATAAGAGTGGTCTTTCCGGAGCCTGTGGTACCTATTATCCCAAGCTTTTCGCCCTTTTTGATCGAAAAGGATATATTATCGACCGCGGGTTTTGTTTTATCATACGAAAAGGACACATTTTCAAAGGATATATAATCCCATCCCTCCTTTTTATCATACGGGATTATCTCCGTGTCATCTTCCTCCTCAATTACCCGGCTTATCCTTTCCGCGGAAGCACTTCCCTTCGAAAGCACCGTAAATATACGGTTTATTGACATTACCGCATTCAGCATTATCGTAAAATACAGCATAAACGCTATTATTTTTCCCGGCGTGCATATTCCCTCGTTTACTCTGTACGCCCCTATAAGTATAACGGCGATCATTCCGAAATTGAGCAGAAAATTGATCGACGGTCCCGAGACCGACATATTCAGTCCGGCTTTTTTGTCGCTTTCCGCGACCGCGCGGTTTATCCCGTCAAATCTTTTCTTTTCATACTCTGTTTTGGACAAAGCCTTTATAACGCGTATTCCGCCGATATTTTCCCGCACGCACCGCACCATTGTGTCTATCGTTTTCTGCATATCGTCATAAAGCCTTATTCCCCGCCGCGCGACAAAATACACCACCGCCCCAATAAAAGGCATTACCGCCATGAGCACAAGAGTAAGGACCGGCTCAACGGTAAACGCAACGGCGATCCCGCCCATAAGCAGAATAGGCGTTCTCACACCCAGTCTCTGCACCATTCCTATCATATTGTGAATATTGTATGTATCCGCGGACACACGGGATATGAGCGACGGGACGGTAAACCTGTCCAGAGCGGCACAGGAAAGATACGATATTTTTTCAAACAGATCCGAGCGTATTTTCAGCGCGGCGTCCCTTGCCGTTTTTGACGCCATTCTGTTTGCCGCGACATTGGCGCCGAACGCAAGCAGTGCGCATACGATCATCACCAAGCCCCATACCGCTATAAGTCCCACGCTTTTTTGCGGAACAATATTATCTATCATATATGAAAGTATCATCGGCAAAAGCAAATCCATCACCGTACCGGCGAATTTAACGATAAATCCGAATACAATAAACGGTATCCTCGGTTTCAGACAAGCTGCCACATATTTCATAAAGCCACCCCTTTTCATAAAACCGCCTCTTTCAGAGCCTGTTCAGTATCTGAGATCGTCGGATTTTTGAGCGGATTTTTCTGCCGGCAAAGTGCAAAA
>JAFLUR010000429.1 GCA_022508725.1 Oscillospiraceae bacterium | reverse complement strand
GGCAATTATACGGCATTGCGGCAAGAATTACTTAAAAGGAAGATGAGAATATGGTAGATAAAGAGTTTTTCCGTATTATTAAAGATATAGTAAACCATCCCAAATTTACTGTTACAAAAAACACCTCGCACCACGGAGGAGAAAACACATTGTTTTCGCACTCGGTCAAAACCGCATTTATGACATATAATACAGCTAAAAGACTCGGATGGGCAAAAGATGATATAGTATCGGCAACGCGCGCTGCTATGTTACATGATTTTATAGAATTTGAATGGGATACTCCCGAAAGCAAGGAGTATAAAAGCCAATTTAAGGGATTAAAGAGAATTGCTCATATGCATTGCTTTATCCACGGATTTCAAGCGGTGGAATATGCGTCGAAATTTTTTGAGCTTGACGAAAAACAAAAGGACGCTATGGGAAAGCATATGTTTCCGCTGGTTCCGGGATTTCCTAAATATAAGGAGACTTGGCTGCTTACTTATACGGATAAAATGGTCGCTATTCGCGAGCTTGCGGCAACGGTTGTTTATATGCTGAGAAGATCGAAAGATAACGGGGAAGCTTTGTCCGAAACATTGTCGGCGGAAACCGTATGATTTTAATTTCATAAAACAAAAAAGCGATATTATTTTACGTTTACCTGTCGTGAAATAATATCGCTTTTATTTTCATTAAAAATAAGTCAATATTTTTTTTAAGTCAATATCCTTTTTTTCTGCCGGCTTATAAAGACGATATACATGATAATCAATGGAATATCCGCAACTATCCATGCAAGCGGACTTGCCAGACAAAGCGCGGTAAATCCCAATTTCCCGACAAAAATGAACGCGACAAGACTCCTTGTTATAAGCTCAAAAACTCCCGCCATAAACGGTATTGAGCTTATTCCCACGCCTTGAAGAACATTGCGGAACACAAAAAGTATACCGAGGAATACATACATTCCGGAATTTATTATAATATATTTCCTGACAAGCTCGAATACATCCTCCTGACCGCCTCCGACAAAAAGATATACAAGCCGACGGCAGAGGGTAATTACGATAAACGCGCCTATCAAACCGGCGATAACCGATATAACACAGCAGCTTTTTACACCGGTCTTTATTCGTTCGATATTGCCCGCTCCGTAATTCTGCGCGGAATATGTCGCCATGGCAACGCCGAATGATACCAAAGGCTGCGTGGCAAGCTGATCTATTTTTGACGCCGCGGTATATGCTGCGACCGCCGTTGAGCCGAGCTTATTCAAAGCGGTTTGAATGATCATTACTCCGATTGCCGTAACCGAAAATTGAAATGCCATCGGCAGCGCAATTCTCAGATGCGTCCACGCAAATCTCCATGAGAATTTCCAGTCCTCACGTCTGAGCCTTAATATCGGAAAACGTTTAAGGCTGTATACCATACAGAAAATACCGGACAGCATTTGAGCGATGACCGTCGCATATGCGGCGCCGGCAACGCCGCTTGAAAATGCAAGGATGAAAACAAAATCAAGGATAATATTTATCACACTTGCTATTATAAGAAAAATAAGCGGTGTTTTGCTGTCCCCGAGCGAACGCAGTATGCTTGAAAACAGGTTGAAAAAAACAGGCGCAATAATTCCCGCAAATATCACAACTATGTAATTGTAAGAACCGTCTATAATATCCTCCGGAGTCTGCATGAGTTCAAGCAGCTTTCGCGTGGTAAGAG
>JAFLUR010000428.1 GCA_022508725.1 Oscillospiraceae bacterium | reverse complement strand
CCGCTTATATCACCGCAGGTGGTGGGCAAGCGTCAGCCCTTTCCGTTTTTGTTGAATAAGAAAATATACGCGCTTGTTTCGCTTGACTCCAAAAGCTCAAACGAAAAGATAGGCATAGTTCCGTGCAGCGGTGTATTCGACAGACTTATATCGGTTCCGTCGGACAATAAAAGATTTATGCTTGCGGAAGAGCTTATACTGCATTTTGCCGGTGATATTTTTGACAAATACAAGGTAAAGGGAAAAACGCTCGTGCGTATTATAAGAAATGCGGATACGGATGCGGACGAGGCGGCGTATGCCCATGACCTCGATTACCGCGCGGAAATGGAACAGATAATCAAAGGCAGGAAAAAGCTGTGTCCGGTAAAGGCGGAGCTTTCAAGGTCTATAGGTCACAGTGTTATCAAACTGCTGTGCAGACATCTCGATTTAAAGGAAAATCAGGTATTTTCTTCTTCCGCTCCGCTCGATCTGTCCTTTGTATCGCGAATACGGGATATTCTCAAAAATAAAAGCGAGCTGTTTTATATGCCCAGAACACCTCAAAAATCCCCCGATATCGACGGGAATATTTCCATGATAGAACAAATCAGGCGCAGGGATATACTTCTTTCATATCCGTATGAGAGTATAAAGCCTTTTTTAAGACTTCTCAACGAAGCGGCGGAGGATGATAATGTTGTATCGATAAAGATCACTTTGTACCGTGTTGCGAAATATTCGCAGGTGGTCCGCGCGCTTATAAATGCCGCGGAAAACGGCAAAGAGGTCGTTGTTCTCGTCGAGCTTAAGGCAAGATTTGACGAGGAAAACAATATCGAATGGTCGCGGCATTTGGAGGATGCCGGCTGCCGCATAATATACGGACTTGACGGGTTAAAGGTCCATTCAAAGCTATGCCTTATAACGCGCAAGGAGGATAACAAAATAGAATATATAACCCAGATAGGCACGGGAAATTATAACGAAAACACCTCTAAAATTTACACCGATTACAGCCTTATGACAGCGTCCGCGGAAATAGGCGGCGAGGCGGGAGAGGTGTTTAACGAGCTTGCCATGGGAGCTGTCGTGGAAAATGTGAAGCATCTGCTTGTTGCTCCGAAATGCCTGCAGAATAAAATAATCGATATGATAAACGATGAAATTGCGGAGGCTAAGGAGGGAAGAGAGGCATATATAGGAGTAAAGATCAACTCGCTTACCGACAAGAAGATAATAAAAAAGCTGATAGAGGCGTCACAGGCGGGGGTAAAGACAGACCTTATAGTAAGAGGAATATGCTGTCTTATTCCGGGAATTGAGGGGTATACCGAAAATATAAGGGTAATAAGCATTGTGGGACGGTATCTTGAACATTCGAGGGTGTATATTTTCGGAAAGGGCGGCAGAGAGAGGATATACATATCCTCCGCCGATTATATGACGAGAAATACGCTTAAAAGGGTCGAGGTGGCGGCACCCGTTTACAGCGAAGAACCGAAAAAACGTATTTCGGATATGTTTTCCGTAATGCTAAAGGATAATGTCAAGGCAAGGATTTTAAATCCGGACGGGAAATACACACACATACGCGGAGGTGAGCCGCTTAATTCGCAGGAATATTTTTACGACAGAGCATATGAAAATGCCGAAAAAAGCAATTAACGAAAATTTATTGATGCCCCAATTAAATCTTGAATAATTTATGCGAAGAACAAGCTGTGAAA
>JAFLUR010000427.1 GCA_022508725.1 Oscillospiraceae bacterium | reverse complement strand
ACCCGTTATTTTCGATACCGAATTGTCATACTCGATAGTTGAGGAGACAATGGTGGAGTCATCTTTTGCCTCCGTCTTGTAAAAGGCGAGCTTAAGCGGAGCAGCTATATTCACATAGCTTGACGAAAAGGTATCGAATATCTCCTCGGGAGATATGACCGTCTGCTTTTTATCCGATATTTCCTGTATTATCGCGCTGAATTCCACAAGCATTTTTTTGGGAATCTTATATCCGAACTTATTTTCCATAATGTAGCTTATCCCGCCCTTTCCGGACTGGCTGTTTATAAGGATGGGCTCATATTTGCGTCCTATGTCGGTCGGGTCTATCGTAAGATAAGGATTTTCCCATAACGTTTTGTTGCTCTGTTCGTAAATGTCCATGCTCTTTTTGATAGCGTCCTGATGCGAACCCGAGAATGCCACATAAGCCATATCTCCGGCATACGGATGACGCGGATGTATGGGCAGGCGGTTGTATTTTTCATAAACCTCCACCACATCGTCGATATTGTCTATATTAAGCTTCGGATCGATACCTTGGCTGAACATATTGAGAGCCATGGTTACAATATCGGTATTTCCGGTACGTTCTCCGTTTCCGAAAAGAGTTCCCTCGACTCTGTCCGCGCCGGCAAGCAATGCCAATTCGCTTGATGCGACACCCGTGCCTCTGTCATTGTGCGCGTGTACGCTTATTATGATATTTTCACGGTTTTTAAGATGCTTGTGCATATATTCTATCTGATCGGCATAGATGTTTGCGGTTGCGACCTCTATTGTGGACGGAAGATTTACGATGACCTTGTTTTCGGGCGACGGCTCGAATATATCGAGAACGTCGTTTGAAATTTCGGCGGCGTAATCCATTTCCGTGCATGTAAAGCTTTCGGGAGAATATTCAAAGCGAAGATTTCCCTCAAATCCTTTTGTAAGCCGTTTCACAAGCTTGGCGCCGTCTGTGGCTATCTTTATGATTTCGTCCTTGTCCTTTTTGAATACCACTCTGCGCTGAAGAGTGGATGTGGAATTGTAAAGATGGACTATGGCGTTCTTTGCGCCTTTCAGGGATTCCACGGTTTTTGTTATGATGTGTTCTCGTGCCTGCGTAAGAACCTGCACGGAAACGTCGTCGGGGATACGGTTTTCCTCGATAAGGCGTCTAACAAACAAATATTCGGTTTCGGACGCGGCGGGGAAGCCGACCTCGATCTCTTTAAAACCCATCTTGACAAGGAAAGAGAAAAATTCGATCTTTTCATCTATGGTCATAGGCGAATAAAGAGCCTGATTTCCGTCACGCAGATCCACACTGCACCATATGGGAGCGTGGGTTATTTCGTTATTGCACCAATCGCGCACCTCGAGCGGGATGGGGTAATATGATTTTTTATATTTTTTATAATTCATGGTAAAACACAGCCTTTCCGATTATACAGTTGATGATATGTTCTTTTTTCGTGTATCTTGAAGAATAAAAAAAAACGGGTCTTCCGGTCCGCCCGTTTACCCGAAATTCACACATAGGTAAAGAGTTGACCGTCCGCGTATAAGACCCGATAGCAACAAATATTCGCAGCCTTTTGATATGCACATGATCAAGCCCTCCGTTCAACATAATTTATTTTATTGATGCTCCAACTGACTCTTGAATTTTCTGCTTGCCCAAACTGCGAAATTCTGCGCCGGAAAACCTTGAAAAACACGCGTTTTC
>JAFLUR010000426.1 GCA_022508725.1 Oscillospiraceae bacterium | reverse complement strand
CAATTACGGCTCCTATCATCATTTTGTAAACATCGTGCAGATCTTCAAGTCCTTCGTATACGCCACAGTTGCCGGACTTGCCATACTTTTCTTCATCACAGCAGTCGGAGCCTCCGGCTTTAATATTTCCGTTTCTCCTGTTTCCTTTTCACATTCCGCGCATTTGTATATCTTACGGTAATATCCGTTACAAATATCCGGTCCGGTATGATATTTAATTCATTGCGAAGCTTCTCTTCTCCTATACATACAAGCTCACAGCCGCATATATCACACTTTTTATCCTCGCCTTCAAATTCTACCGTGACTTTATTGTGAGGCAGATTCTCCGTGAGCTCTTCTTTTGTACACTTTGCTTTACGGGTATGCGTGGGAATCAAGATATCTTCTTTGGGTTCCGGCGCCGATGAGTCCGATTCTTTTTCCGCCTCATTAAAAAATGACAGCTGTTCATGACCTTCCACATAACGCAATTGTTCGCTCGATCTGCCGAACATCATTTTTCGACCTTTGGTAAGCATTTCGTTCATGTTATGTACAAGTAATTCCAAACTGTCATTTCGCTTTTTTAAGCTGTTATTTTCCAACTGCAAAAGCTCGATAAGCTTTAATGCTTCATCCATGTTTTTTGGTTTTGATACAGTCATAAGCTACCTTCTTTTTGCTTTTTCCTATATCGGTATTATATCACAAAAACCTCGAAAAAGCAAGTATTTAAGGCGATTTCTGTATTTTTTCAATAAATTTTTTTGATTATCCGGCGTCGGTTTTACATCAGATCGCCGGGTGTTCTCTTGCGTATTGCTTTCGGCTGTTCAATCGATAATCCCTGCATAAGCCACACGAATTGCTCCCGACTTAACAGCTTCATTTCCGACTTTGACCTCGGCCATTGAAAGCTGCCGTCATTAAGCCGCTTATATAGCAAAAGAAATCCGTCTTCATCCCATAGCAAACCTTTAATTCTGTCCCTGCGTCTGACGCAAAACGGGAATAAACTGCGGTCATATGGATTCATTCCGTAATTCTGCTTTACAATAGCCGCCAATCCGTCAATTGAACGGCGTAAGTCCGTATAACCGCATACTATATATACCTGTACGACTGTGATTCCGCCTAACATTTTAATCCCTCTATTATCGTTTTGAGCAATTCCGGCTGTACCTCTGCCGGTAGTTCCACAGATATATTTGCCGATGTGATCTTAATTTTTCGATTATTGTTATCCGGCATGGGTTCTGCCGGTACGGGAACTATATCATGACGCTCCGGAGGAAAAGCGTTGTTAATACTTACAAGATTATTGTCACATACAAATTCCCGCACTCTTTTTAAGCGGTAGTAATATGTTTTGATATTGATATCGTTATCGGCGCACCAATCTTTTACCGGTAATCCGCTTGATTGGCGCTTTTGTATCATATCCGCCTATTCTCTCATACGCAGATTCGTTTTGATTTGTGATATTTTATTCATATTCTCACCAACTCCATAGACTTCGTTGGATTTATTATACCACTCTCAAACTCACTTGGGTAGTCGGGGGTTTATTGATCGGATACAGTATTCCCGCACCCATTTCGTGCACGAAATTGAGTATTTTTTCTCTGCGTTCCTTTTCCGTTGCTCTTTCCTCAGCGCTCTTCTTGTAACGTGGCATAATTAAAACCTCCAATTTGATATATTTATTATATACCATCTTGGAGGTCTCTTCAACTA
>JAFLUR010000425.1 GCA_022508725.1 Oscillospiraceae bacterium | reverse complement strand
TTTGATGTATCATGACTGCCCCAAATAACTGTTTTTCTGTTATTGTAATTACTTACCGTATCTTCAATAATCTCATCTATCCAATTCTTCATTTAATCTCCTCCGCAAATCACACAAGCATACGTCTTCCCGTATGATAAATTTTAAGCCTATCTCTGTTATATATAAAATACAATGTGGTAAGCGACTCGCTCATGTATGCCGTATATCTGTCGGCTCTTTCACTGCCTTTCGGAATACTTGTCTCTTCCACTCTTTTCAGCAGCGGAAACAGCCATTCGCAATATTCCCTCATCACAGTTCTTTTCGCAATCATCATATTATAGTTATAAAAATATTCCCTCGAAAAAATATCCTCGTATGCCGCATAATAATCCGGATACAGCTCTTTGAGTACCGACAACATCGTTTCCCAATCCGTCTCTTTCACATATCGGGTATGATGCTCCTTTATATCCGGCTCATGTAAGGTAGGATACGGCAAAACAACATCCGCGCTGTTTAATTTTATCCTTTTCAAATCATCTTCCGTTATATCCAAACATCTTCTGTAATGATAAAATCCGTAATATTCCGAATTGTCATTTTCCATAAAGCTCTTCCACAGCCAATAATACGCCGTCATTTCACAGTAGTTCCCGTTTTTGGACGATATGTTATCACCCATGTTATCCCTGTAATACGCAACCTTTTGATCCGTCAAATCGGCTCCGACTTGTATATCATGTACCCAATCCGGAAATTCATATTTGTTTTTTAACGACTTATCCTTAAAAAATTTTATCTTAAAAATCTTTATATTCGGAAATTCATTGCCCTTATCCAAGTTGTGTACCGACGGAAACAGACCGATCTTTTCAAAATATTTTCCCATCAGTTCCGCTTCCTTTTCGGAACACATCAATTCTACGTTTTTAAATCCGTATTTTTTTACCGTGTCAAGAATTTGCGAATGAACATCCTCGGGCGTTGCGACATATACGCAAATATCGTCCTTTTGCGATTCGGTAAGCTTGTCCGCAAAATTGCCTATTTCCGTTACAGGAATTCCTGCCAACATTTCCGGATTGTTTTCCAAAGAAGATACAAGAAAACCGTTTATTTTTCTTTCGGGATAAAGCAGACTCATAGCCTTATATGCACCCAATGCAAGCGATTTCGCACCGTAAATCATTGTTTCCATATTTTTAAGCTTCCCTCACGCCTATTTGATGGTATTCAATGTTTCTCTTCCTCATGCTTCCCTTATCGTATTGATTTCGTCCGTCAAAAATAATAGGATGTTTTAAAAGCTTAACTATCTCATCAAAATCGGGCTGCCTGAACTCTTTCCATTCGGTAACAAGAATAAGCGCGTCCGCCTCTTTTACCGCATCATATTTGCTTTCAACGTATGTGACCTTTTCATTATCCTTAAGGTAACAGCCTTTAGCTTCATTAACAGCCTTCGGATCATACGCCGCTATTTCCGCTCCCGCTTTTGTCAAGTCATTTATTATCGTTATCGCGGGTGATTCTCTCATATCATCGGTATCCGGCTTAAATGCAAGTCCCCATACCGCAAATTTTCTTCCGCTCAAGTCATCGCCGAATCTCGACATGACTTTTTTTGAAATAACCTTCTTCTGTTCATGATTTACATTTTCGACCGCCTGCAATATTTGGGGGTTATAATCATGCAGACAGCTTGTCTTAATGAGAGCTTGTACATCTTTCGGG
>JAFLUR010000424.1 GCA_022508725.1 Oscillospiraceae bacterium | reverse complement strand
ATTTGTTTTCGGTTAAATAAACACCGCTTTGGAGGAGATATGTTTTATGAATAATAAATATACGGCGATCCTGCTTTTTTTTGTCATTGCGTCGGCTGCGGTTCTGCCTGCGGCTGTGACGTTTGAGGATATTTTTGACGATATTGCGTATGCGGACGATTACACGGATGAGAGAATATCGATAGGTCAGTATGATATGAAAGATGCGGTGTTGGGAGATGTATCGACATACCCGAAGGATTTTGTTACATATCGTGTGCAGACTTACGGAGTAAAAACAAGCCCCGAATATATAAATCGTATGGTTTATGAAGATGAGCCGGTTGAGCCGGATATATACATATATGACGAGCGGACGGAGAAACAGCTTGAGGAAAATGTCGATTACAGTATCGAATATGTGAATAACGATAAGCCCGGCACGGCATATGTCGTTATTGAGGGAATGGGAAATTATGAGGGATTTATAATATATCCTTTTATCATCGGCAAACAATCGGACAGGGGAGAAAGCACTTCGGTTTCTTCAAGATATGATGATGAAACGCGGGACGAAGAGAAAACGGTGAACAGAAGAAAGCATATTTATACACCCTTTCCCGTGCTTGTGCAGACAACCGTTCCCATGACGCCGAAGCCGTCTTATCCGCCGGCGGTCCCGATAAAAAAAACGCCGACGCCCAAGCCGTCTTCAACGCCGAAAATCACTCCCACGCCAAAGCCTACCCCTATGCCGAAAAGAGTTCCGTATGTGAACATATTCGATCACAACCGGTTTATGTGGGAATATACAAACGGAGAATTCGGACTTAATATGTATGTTTCAAAGGCGGAGCTTGCGGTTATATTTTCGGGCATATTGATGGACAGCTATGACCCGGGAGAAAAATATACCGTAGTGTATGAGGATGTGACGGAGGACAGTCCGTTCGGAAATTATATCGGATTTATCTCTCAATACGATATAATAAAAGAAAAATCGGACAAAGAATTCGAACCGAATAAAATGATAACAAGAGCGGATTTTGCCTTTATTCTTTCGGGGTTTACCGAGGATAACGGGTATTCGGGTTTTATTGATGTGCCGAACGATTATTGGGCAAAGGAGTATATAGACAAGGTTGCCTCCAAAGGTTGGATGACCGGAACGGATGACGGAAGATTCAGACCGGACAAATTTATAACAAGAGGGGAAATTGCGCAGGCACTTGTCAGGTTTCTCGGACGCGATACGGAGGAAACGCTGAAAATACAAAATCTTCCCCGGTTCAGCGACGTATCCCCCGATGATCCGTTGTATCCTTATGTCATGGCGGCTGCGACATACAGATAACAAACCTCATCCGAAATCGGGCAGAATTTATTCTGCCCGGTCTCTTTTTACAAAAAGCCGGGAAGGATGAAAAAATAAAAGGACGGAAAAATTATACAAGGAGGTGAGACCGGTGTTTAAAAGGATCGCAGAGGATAAAAATTTTTATAAAACGGTGCTTCTTACGGCAATTCCGATAATGATACAAAACGGTATAACAAATTTTGTCGGATTGCTTGACAATATGATGATAGGAAGAATAGGAACCGAACAGATGTCGGGTGTTTCCATCGTAAATCAGCTTATTTTTGTTTATAACATATGTATTTTCGGGGGAATATCCGGCTCGGGAATTTTTACGGCGCAGTTTTACGGCTCGAAGGATCATGAGGGCGTAAGAAATACATTCCGTTTCAAGCTTATGACCGTTG
>JAFLUR010000423.1 GCA_022508725.1 Oscillospiraceae bacterium | reverse complement strand
AATAAAATTAAAGAATATATTTCCGGTTTATTTATTTTATCTATTGCATATTACGGAAATATATTATATAATACTGTTTGATAATATGCTGTGCGGCACGGCTTATAAGGCACAATTTTTTATGTGAAAGGATATGTAAAAATGAAAGAAAAATTCATCTGTACGCCCCCGGAAAACGGATTTCCGGAATGGAACAATAATCCGGAAATTTTCAGGATAAACAGGAGAGACGCACATTCCTATCATATTCCGTATGATACGGTAGATGAAGCGCTTGAATGTTGTTTTGAAAAATCAAGAAGATATAAATCATTAAACGGAAAATGGAAGTTTGAATTTGTTCCCAAGCCGTCTGAGATAAACCGGGATTTTTATAAGGACGACTTTGATGTTTCCTCATGGGACGAGATAGATGTTCCGTCCCATTGGCAATTGCAGGGATATGATTATCCGCAGTACACGAATACAAGATACCCGTGGATAGCCGATGATGAAATAGATCCGCCGTTTGCTCCCGAAAACTATAATCCCGTCGGCTCGTACAAAACCTTTTTTACCGTACCCGATTCATGGAAGGGTGAGCCTGTATATATCAGCTTTTTGGGTGTTGAGTCATGCTTTTATTTGTGGATAAACGGCGATTTCGTCGGATTTTCGACCGATTCGTTCAACATATCGGAATTTGATATCACACCTTATCTGCGTGACGGAGAAAATTCCGTTGCCGTAAGGGTATACCGCTGGTGTTCGTCAAGCTGGCTGGAGGATCAGGATTTCTGGCGTTTTTCGGGTATATTCCGCGATGTTTACATATATTCGACTCCCAAAACTCATATATTCGATTTTTCGGTAACCGCGGAGCTTGACAATAACTACACAAACGGTATCCTTACGGTAAAAACAAAGCTTGTCAATTACGATGATGCGGACGTGTCCTCCGCTGTGGTATATGCTTGTCTGTATTATGAGAATACACCGGTCTCGGAATTTACGATAAATGACGGGGTGGGAGAGGCGTATATAACGGCGCCCGGGAAATGGAGCTCGGAGCATCCGAATTTGTATACACTGGTGTTGTCGCTTAAGGATGAAAACGGAAATATAACCGAAACCGTAAGCGCAAGAGTCGGATTCAGACGTTTTGAGCTTATCGGAGGACTTATGCACATAAACGGAAGTTTGTTAAAGCTCCGCGGCACAAACAGGCACGAGTTTAACTGTGATACCGGCAGATATGTAAAATATGAGGATATGGTAAAACACATAACGCTTATGAAGCGGAATAATATAAACGCGGTTCGTACAAGCCATTATCCCAATCATCCCAAATGGTACGATCTGTGCGACGAATACGGGATTTATGTGATCGATGAAAATAATCTCGAAACACACGGGTGCTTTAAGAGGGACCGTGACGAGCGATATGATATTCCCGGTTCACAAGAATGTTGGAGGGATAACGTTCTTGACAGGTGCATATCCATGTTCGAGAGGGACAAAAATCACCCGTCGATAATTATATGGTCGCTTGGCAACGAGTCTTACGGAGGAGAGAATTTTCTGCTTATGCACGATTATTTCAAAAACGCGGATCCGACGCGTTTGGTGCATTACGAAAACTGCGTCCATACGCCGGAATATACCGACTGTACCGATATGACGAGTCATATGTATTCCTCGCCCGATCATATAGAATAATATTCCAAATCGGATAAAAATTATGATAAAAAACCGTTTGTTCTGT
>JAFLUR010000422.1 GCA_022508725.1 Oscillospiraceae bacterium | reverse complement strand
ACCTTGCGATAACGGCACGGCAACCGCAAGTGATGAGGGATTTTATGTAATGGAAAGGATAAACGAAAATATTATAAAAATCTATATGAGATAACCTTTTATTGTTCCCTCATAATTATGAGAAGAACTTTCTTGCGAAAGTCAAGAAAGAAAACCGCGGGAAAATGCGTGTTTTTCAAGGTTTTCCGGCGCAGAATTTCACGGCTTGGGCAAGCGGAAAAATTCAAGAGTCGGTTGGGGGATCAATAACCCAATAAAAAAAATTTAAAGCGCCGCGAAAAAACATGACCTTCAGAGAGATGTTTTTTCGCGGCGCTGTTTTATCCCGATTATGCGTATTCCCCTGAGATCCGCGCCGAGGAAATCGAGAAATTCAACATATCCGCTGTCCCGCTCCGCGCCGCACAAGGATGAAATTTCACGGTATTTTTCCGGGATCGAAAAATAAAATCCGGATATGCCGTAATTGTTTTTCGAAAAAATATCCAACAGCTTTGTTTTCGGGCTTAATGCAAAATCCACCGTATCGGTCGCTACAAGAATATCCGTGTTCTTCGCTTTTGAAAAATCGGATGAAATATTTACCGGCGTGCCGCATTGTGAAAATACTTTATCCGAAATAAAAGACGCGTTTTCCGGGTCGGCGGTAAATATATACAAAACCGATGTAATTTCGGCAAGAGCATACATAAGCGAAACCGAGCTTTCATTTATCTTTTTGCAATACAGTCCCACCGAAGATGAGTACGAGCCTACTCTTTTTATAAATTCTCCGATATACTTTATATTTACCGAGGAACCGTCCGCAATACGCACGCCGTCGCTCTCCATGCGCGTTTTCAGTCTTTCGGGAAGATTGGGAAAAACAATCGAATATTTGCATAAGGAATAAAGCTTTTTATAAAGTGAAAAAAACCTTCTTGCGCGCATATTTTCGATTTTCTCAAAGGAATACGGAACAATAATGACATTGCAGTATATATCCTCCATTACCAGCCTTGCATATTTCATTCGCCGCAGCGGAGTCCTTTCGGAGCGAAACAAAAGAAGCGTATTTATGTCGATCACCTCCGTAACATAAAATGATATACCGCATAATATAGTTGTATACTTACGAATATCCGGTATCCTTAATATATTATGAAAACGGAGGGTTATATATGTGTGGAATTGCAGGCTTTGCCGATTACAAACGGAATTTTCTTATCGACAGAGGAAAATATGAGGCGACGGCGAAAAATATGGCGGACAGAATACGTCACAGAGGTCCGGATGACACCGGGGTCGGTATATGTGAGCATACCGCGTTTTCACATGCACGTCTTGCCGTAATAGATGTTGAACGCGGAAAACAGCCGATGAGCCGTATATCGGGAGGATATGAATTTGTTATTACATATAACGGAGAGCTTTATAATACGGAGGAGTTAAGAAGAAAACTGAAATCAAGCGGATATATATTCACCACAGACTCGGATACAGAGGTACTTTTGTATATGTATATACATTACGGTGCGGATTGTGTGCGGCATCTGAACGGAATATACGCTTTCTGCGTGTGGGACGCAATGCGTCAGCGGGTATTCGCGGCAAGGGACCGTTTCGGAGTAAAACCGTTCTTTTATACCATGGCGGACGAAACCTTTGTATTTGCCTCGGAAATAAAGGCGTTATTTGAATATCCGGGTATAAAACCCGAAATATCCGACAACTCGCTCAGAGAAATTTTCGCAATATCTCCGCCGAGAACGCAG
>JAFLUR010000421.1 GCA_022508725.1 Oscillospiraceae bacterium | reverse complement strand
GAGCTTATGATAAAGCTTTTAAAATGCGAGTATATGAAAACACGGCGCAGATATGTTTTACTCACCGCGCTTACGATAACGGCAGCGCTGCTTGCGTGGATTCTCCACGGTAATTACGGCGAGGATTTTTTAAGAATTGCATGGATGGGATTTTTGTATCAAATGCCGCTTGCAAACGCGATATTTTTATCGCTTTTGTCGATAATTGTGTCCTCCCGTCTCGGCGATATCGAACACAGGGGCGCAATGCTCAAACAGCTTGCGACCGCAGTCGAACGCGGAAAATTATATGACGCAAAATTTATTTACGGATTTGCGATTATACTGCTTTGCACGCTGATAAGCTGGGGCGGTGTGATCGCATACGGATATTACAAGGGCTTCGGCGGTGATGTTCCGATAAAATTATATTTGCTGTATCTGCTGTTTACGATAACTCCGACGCTTGCAGTATATATTTTTCAGCATACTATGTCGCTGTGCTTTAAAAATCAGGCGGTCACATTTTTCTCAGGTATTATAGGTACATTTTTCGGTGTGTTTTCAATGTTTCTGCCGCAGTTTCCATGGCTCCGGAAAATATTTATCGGGGGATATTACGGTGTGTTGCAATTTGTCGGATTATTTGATTGGACGCCGGATGACAGATACAAATCGGCTCATTTTGATGTAATGCAAATCGATTGGGTTTTCTTCGCAGTATTGATTGCAGTGTGCATTGTGATGTATATACTCGGCAGAATGATGTTTAAGAGAAAGGAGCTGTGATTTATGTTATTCAGATTATTAAAAGCCGAGAGAATGAAGCTCAAACGCTCACCCGTATGGCTTGCGTTTTTGATAATGCCGATAATTCCGGCATTTTTGGGAACTGCCAATTACGTTTATAATCAAGGAGTTCTTACAAAGGAATGGATAAGCCTGTGGACACAGCACACGCTGTTTACCGATTATTTTTTCCTGCCGATAATGCTCGGCGTTTACTGCGCGTATATCATGCGGCTTGAGTACGCAAATCATAATCGGAATAAGCTGTTTACAATACCCGCAAGCCGGGCGGCGATTTTTCTGTCAAAACTGATAACGGCAGCCGTAATGCTTGTGCTGAGTGAAATATGGATATGCGCGCTGTTTGTTATCTCCGGGCATATTGTCGGGCTTGAAAATCCGCCGTGGGGAACAATCGCGGCTTGGTGCGTATTCGGAACTCTCGGCGGCATGGTTACGGTATCGATTCAGATTTTATTTTCAATGTTTTTGAAAAGCTTTGCTCTGCCCGTGGGAATATCGTTTGCGGGCGGGCTTTCGGGACTTGTGTTTCTGGCGAAACATCTCGGGCATATTTGGCCGTATTCGCTTATGTCATACGGAATGAACGCCAACGCGCCGCAAGAGCTTACGCAAACCGGATACGCCGGGTTCGTGATCGTATGCACGGCGTATATTGCGATTTTCACCTTTATCGGCGCTGTTATTGCGTCAAGAATGGATATATGAATTTTTTATTGAATTTGTTTGCATTTCATTGACATAAATATGTCGGTTGCCGATACCGTTCATGCGGAGTAATAAAAAAAGTGCAGGGTTGTGACAAAACGATTTTAAAGGTCGGGGTGTTTACAGCCCTGTTTTTATGTGCAAATAACCATCGTGTTTATACATTATCAGTAAATCTTCCCCCTATTCTCATTGTTACCGTATATTAACAGTATTATTAAATATTGATTTTTTTTGTTGTTCCCAATAGCCCTTAATGTTAAATATTGAGTA
>JAFLUR010000420.1 GCA_022508725.1 Oscillospiraceae bacterium | reverse complement strand
CCGTAGCCCGTGGTATGCGCGAAATGCAGATCGCTCACTTTGTTATCCGAAAACGCTTTTAAGACCTTAAATTGATTATACTCGGCGATTCTTTCGGCTCTCGAAAAATCAAGCTCCCTTTCGGCGGCGGCGATCATTTCCGCCGTTTTCGCCGGTATCCCGAAATTTTCCTCCAAATATTTATAATTGTTAAAATTATCCATTTCAAAAAATTCCTCTCTGAACTCGCTGTAAATCTGTCCGACAAAACAAACAGCCGCCGGATAACATTCCGGCGAACCGCTTTTAAAGAGACGCTGATTTATTCAACGTTTCTTTAATATCTGTAATTGAAATCCATATTTTTTATAAATTCATCATGAAAAAACTCATTATCGGCCAAAACCGTTTCCCGGCATTGCAAAGCGATTTCCTCCGCCAAATCGATTTTATCGCAAAACAATGTCTCCGCCGCGCCTCTGACAGACGTATTTCCCATTCGCCTTATTTCCGTATCGGGCGAAAAATCCGGCAAAAGTCCGATAATCTTCGCGTTTTCCGAATCGATATACTCACCCATTCCACCGCACAGATACAGAACATCCATATGTCCCCTATCCTTTGCGAGCGCCGCCAATCCCGAATATATCGCCGACTTTGCCGTCTGTATTTCCCTTATGTCCTTTTGAGTTATATATATATCCCGTATGATATTAAAGCCCTTTTCGTTCATATAACGGCTGTAGTCATTATCCGGGTTAAACCGTCCGGTATTGTCGATAATACCGTTTTTCAGAAATTCCGCAACGGCGTCTGTCAGTCCGGAACCGCATATCCCCAAAGACGGCTTCCGGTTTATCGTTGAAACCGATACCATGCCGTTTTCCATACTTATATGATTTATCGCGCCGCCCACGCATCCCGCTCCGCAGCTTATCCTGCCGCCCTCAAATGCGGGTCCCGCCGCGGCAGACGCCGTATATATCCTTTCTCCGCAAAAAACCGCCGCTTCCGCATTCGTGCCTATATCAGCAAACAAAGCATTCTCTCCCGGACGGCGGCATACCATGATACCGCCCACAATATCGCCGCCTATAAATGCCGACGCGCAAGGCATGACGGTAATTTCGGCGTCAAAGGAATACCCCAGAGCACGGGCGGACATTCTGCGGCTTTTCAAAAAGACAGGTCTGAACGGATACGCGCCGAACCCCGATATATCCTCACGGCAAAAAATATGCTCCATGATCGTATTTCCCGAAACCACTATCTTTGCAAGCCTGTCCGCAGATACGCCGCACCTCGAAAACGCACCCGTAATTATATCATCGAGCTGTTTGCGTGTCAAATCAAAGAGTTTTTCCGCCCCGTTTTTTACGGCATATTCCACTCTTGACACAACATCGGCTCCGAACATCCTCTGCACATTCATATACGAGCCGCCGCAAACCGCCCTGCCGCTTTCGATATCACAGAACACGACCTTAACGGTTGTGCTTCCGAGATCTATGACCGCCGCATAATATTTGTCGCTTTCAAAATTTCCGGATATATACTCTCCGTTTTCGGCATTGTCAACGGTTATATTCATATCGCCGGACACCCTTGTGCCGCATAAGAGTATTTCTTTTCCGCCTGTCTTTGCTCCGCACTTTCCGCATATTCCCTTTCCGCCGCACGGAGCGTCGGCATATATTCCCGCATTTCTCAGAACATCAAGAAGAATTTCCCCCTCTGCGGCATATATTTTTCTTTCGGAATTTATCGTTATCTCAGGCATTGTTCATACCCATA
>JAFLUR010000042.1 GCA_022508725.1 Oscillospiraceae bacterium | reverse complement strand
CGAGCATCCGGCGCTCCATACTCCGAGCGAGTGGTTCTTGACCGTTTTTTCAAAATAGGGAAGAGCTGTTTCCTTACAAAATTCAAAATGCGCCTTTTCCCTCATAAAATATGTATGATTTGTAGTAACTCTGCTGAGAAGCTGTGATAATTCGTCTCCGGATGTATCGCGATAGATCATTTCAAAATAATCTCCGAAGCTGGAATATCCTTTTTTCTCAATAATCAACGCGAGTCTGCCTTCTACAAGATGCTTTTTCTTACGCAGATCGATACCGTAATTATCATAAATAAAATGCCATAATTTTTCAAATTCAGGGTCTGTTATCTTAAGCACCTGCAACATCTCCCTTGCCGGTAGAATCTATACCCAAAAGCTTTTGACAATCGACAAAAAGTATTGTTTCTTCCTTAACCATTGCGATTGCTCTTATATATTCAAAATCATCATACCTTCCTTTTTTTGTATAAGGCGACATTTCACTGTCCTTTATCGAAACCACATCATGGACCGCATCAACCGTAAGTCCCACCGATATATCCTCTATATTCAGAACGATTATGCTTGTTTTCGAATCATACTCTATCGGTTCGAGATTAAATTTATTTCTTACGTTGACGATCGGTACAGGCTGACCTCTGAGGTTTATAACACCTTCGATATATTCGGGCGCATCGGGAACCTTTGTCATGGTCTGCATTCCGATTATTTCCACAATGTTTTGTATTTCAATCGCCAGAATATCCTCGCCCAAAGGGAACGTAAGGTATCTGTTTTTTAATGTTTCAACACTGTTTCCTGTACTCATTTCTGATCCCCTTTTCTAAAATTATTATTAAAACTCATTCGTATTAAGGATAAATCCTATACTGCCGTCGCCGAGTATCGTGCATCCGGATATGTCGCTTCTGTCGCTCATAATTCCTTTAAGATACTTGGGCAGAGGCTTTATAACGATCTGCTGCTCGCCGATAACGGAATCGACAAACAGACATATGGTTTTGTTATTGTTCCTGACGGAAATCAGAATACCCTTGTCTATATCGTTTACCTCGGTTTCTATATTATATCTTCTGTTCAGACGAACAACGTCGCAGAATTTTCCGTTAAGATGTATTCTTTCGTTGCCGTACGGATCCTTTGTTATTTCCTCGGAGCGTGTTCTGAACACATCGTTTATCGCCGTTATCGGCACAATAAAGCAATTGTCGCCGACCGCCACGCTCATACCGTCGATAATCGCGAGGGTAAGCGGGATCTTAATAGTGAATACCGTTCCCTTGCCGACCTTCGAATCTATGCTTACGTTTCCGCCTATGCTTTCGATATTCTGCTTAACAACGTCCATTCCGACGCCTCTGCCGGAAAATTCGGTAACCTTTTCTTTTGTTGAAAATCCCGGAAGAAGTATACATTCATATATTTTCTGATCCGGAATATCCTCATCCTCGGGCGAAAGGAGTCCGTTTTCTATCGCCTTCTGCAAAATAACGTCTCTTGCAAGACCTTTTCCGTCGTCGGACACGGTAACCACAACGTTGCTGCCGTCGTTGTAAGCTCTGAGCTGAACCTGACCCTTTGCCGGCTTATCGGTCTTGGCTCTGTCCTCTTTTGTTTCAAGACCGTGGTCCATACAGTTTCTCACCATATGCATGAGCGGATCCGAGAGGCTGTCTATGATAGTCTTATCGACCTCCGTATCCTCACCGCTGATAACCAGCTCAACGTCCTTATTGAGCGTCTTGCTCATATCCCTTACGATTCTGTTCATTTTATGGAATACGGCTGCAATCGGAACCATTCGGATAGACATAACAACATCCTGCAGGTCCTTTGTGAGCTTTTCGAGCTGTTCCGCGTTTTTGGTGAAATTGGGCAGTTCCAATCCTTTTATTTCGGGATTTTGGATAACCATGGACTGTGCGATAACGATTTCGCCTACAAAATCGAGCAGTGAATCAAGCTTATCAACGTTTACATTGATAAGATTTTGTTTAACCGTACCGCTGCCCTTGTTTGCGGCTGCCTTTTTGGACGCTCCCGCATTTGCCTGCTGTGCCGGTTTTTGTGTCCGCGCGGCGGACTGCTCCGGTGCGGAATTCTGCGCGGGCGCGGGTGTGGTCGCGGGCGTCTGTGACGCTTCCGTCTTCGACTCTTCCGCAGCGGTCTGCGCCGTTTCGATTTCCTTATTTATATTGTCGCGCTGTGCATCCTCGGGTGATTTACCCGAACCGTCCGGTATTGCGTCTATCGGTTTGACCTCTATGCTTTTTACACATATCTGTGACTGTAAAACTCTTTCTATCTTGCTCTGTGCCGCTCCGGTCATGAACCACAGCTCCAGACCGTTTGCCGCTATGTAATCGCCGCTTGTCGGGTCGTCAAACAATTCCTTCGGCTTTGAAACGACCTCGCTGCAGTATTTGTCAAGCTCGTTGATAACACTGAACGCGCGTACATGTTCCATCTTGCAGTCCGGCTCGAAAATGATTTTTGCCCAAAATTTATTGTTTCCGGTTTTTGAGTCCTTTTCTTCTTCAATGGCAATATCGTCCTTTTTTGCCTCGACGTTAAGATCATCCGCGGGCGCACCCTCGGCAACGGCGGGTGCGGCGGCAGCCGGCTCGCCTCCGTCAACTATGTTAAGCACATCTGCGATTTTAACAAGCAGATCATCGGCGGTTTCGGTCACATCCTCGCCCGCCTCAACCTTTTCCATCTGAGCTTTGATAAAGTCGGTTCCTTCAAATACCACATCGCATACCTGCTGAAATCCGTCTCCGACCGAATTGTTATCTCTTATTTTAAAGAACAAATCTTCAATCTTATGTGCAACAACGGAAATATTGTCAAAGGACATCATTGCCGATGATCCCTTGATAGTATGCATTATTCTGAATATTTCGTTTATATGTTCGGTAGGAATGTCACCTTCGTTTTCAACCTCCATCATTATATCTTCAAGCTGTTCTATAAGCTGGTTGGTTTCAAAGATAAACATATCCAAAATAGGATCTCTGTCACTTGTAAATTCGCTCAAATTATCCACCTTCTTCTATATTCATTCGCCGCATTCCACAGCATCGCATCTTCGGATACCATGTATCACAGATTGCTGATAGCTTTTATTACAGCTTCTTCCTTAAACGGCTTTACCAAAAATCCGGAAGCGCCCGATAAAATTGATTCCTTTACCATACTCTCCTGACCCATAGCCGAAATCATAACAACCTTTGCTTTGGGGTTTATGCTCTTGATTTTTTTAAGAGCGCCGAGTCCGTCAAGCTCGGGCATTGTAATGTCCATGGTAACGATATCCGGAGAAAGCTCCGCATACTTCTTAACACCCTCCAGACCGTTGGGCGCCTCACCCACAACATCAAAGCCGTTCTTCTCCAACATTGTCTTTAACGTAACTCTCATAAATGCCGCGTCATCAACAATAAGTATTTTTTTCACAAATATCACTCTCCAAAAAATATTTTGTACGGAAACATTGTTTCCTTGGTTTTTTAATATATTAATCAAACAAGCACAAACAAAATTATAAGAATATATCGAGAATTAAGCCTCTTATATCCTCGACGCATCCCAGAATTTCGAGCTGATTTTTCTGTGTTTTCAGCAATTCCGACGCGATTCTTTCTATGTCTGTATTTATTTTCTTTATATTCTGATACATTTTTCTTTTCGAGAACATGGCGCTGTCCTCATTCACGCTGTATGAATCCTCCATAAGCTCGTTAAAGAAAGACGATATCAAGCCCTTGTATTTTTCAAGCTCATCTATATCACAGCGCTGCGTGACCACTTCACCCTGAGCAAAAATCTCCTTTGTTATATCCAAAAGATTTTGACGTTTGTTATCCGCTGCCGCTCTCTCGAATTCTCCCGCAAAGCTGCTTTTTCTGACATCTCTGCGCGCGGCTGTTTCTATATTTCCGGCTACATTCAGACCTGTCGTATTTCTGATTTTCATAAAATCACACTCTCTATTGTTTTACATTGAAGTACATACTTCCGACCGAATAATCCAAACCGCCGTAAGCGACCGTCCTCTTTTTTTGCGTCCTAACCTCTTTCATTTCTTCCTTTGTTTCGGTCATTTTTTTATTAAAAAGCTCTGTCAGCTTCTCGTCACTGCCGATCATTTCATCTTTTAAGCGCCTTATCTCTTTATTTATCTCATCGATCCTTTGTTTTTCCCGGCTGTCCGGTGAAAATCCGGGATCGTTTTCGATTTCTTTCAGCTTATTATCGGTGATTTCGGCTTTTTTTATCAGCTCCCCGCGCTCATCGATACCCTTTTCGATCGCTTCGATCTCGTCCTTTTCCAACAAATCATACCAAAGCAGGGTTAAAGAATGCATCTCTTTAACCCGGGCGAGTTTTTCCGAAAGCAATTTCTCATAAACCTCAAAATTTATGCTCATTATACTAAACTCCCATCCTGTCCGCCGGAATACTGATTTTGCCTATCCTTCTTCAAAACCTCTTTCCATGTTTCGCAATACCCCTCCATGATCTTTATGAGGGGTTCCAAGCCTTTTTTGTTCTTTGCGTAATTTATTCTTACAAGCTCTTTGTAAACATAATTGTATACGGGATACAGCTTATGCGATATATCGTAGTCAAAATTAAGCGAGCCCATAAGCTCCAGCAAAATATTCTGCGCCTTTATCAGATTTGTATTGATTTCCTCGATCTGAGCTATTCTCAGCTCGGGTGTGGGAGCGTTTTCTTTTAAGTCAAAAGCCTTATCCGCCCGATACATAAATTTGCAGCAGCCCTCAAAAAGCATAAGGATAAGCTCTCCCTTTGACGCGGTCTCCACCCTCTGCCTGAGATATTGATCCTGCGGCGCATTCCGGGAATTGTTTTTCGCATACGGATTATTCTGAGCATACCCGGCATTTTCGTCATTGCCGACGACCGTATCAATTCCTCCCGTACCGCCGCCCGCATTCCCGTACGGATTTGCGCCGGGAACGCCTGTCTTTATAGGTCTGTTATTCATTGTTCCGAAAGGATTTATATTACTTCCGCCTGAATACGGATTGTTTCCGGGACACATAATGAACACTCCTTAACTATGTAGTCGCAGCCATACTCCGCCGAAGCCGCGGAACAGAATTCTTCCCGGGGGCGGCTGCAGGCTTTCCGCAAAGTGCGGATCGCAAACCCCGTAAACACCTAACGATCGTTTCGTTCTGCCGTTGTTCCTGCGAAAAAGCGGAAAACCGATCGTTTTTTTATATATGTATTTTCCGAAAAGGGGAAGCCGCGAAAGCGTCCCCTTTCCGGATTTTGTCCTTTAAAGTATTTGGTGATCCTTAACCGAACAGGAATGATGACTGACCGGACAACTTTGTTATCGAAGTTTCCATGGAAGCATATTTCTTATACAATCTGTCCTCCCGATCGGCAAGCTTTTCCTTTAATGTTTCAAGAAGCTCTTTCATCTGAGCGAGCTTTTGATTCATTCTCTCGGATACTTTAAATCTGTAATTGTTCTGATAGTTCTGCGTAAGCGTTTTGAACTCGATTGCTATACCCTGTGTCGAACCGTTGTCGGTGCTTCTTGACGAGAACAGCGCCGCCACATCGGATGCATTCTTTTCGATAGCGCTTCTGAGCTTTTTCTCGTCCACTTCTATCTTTCCGTAAGCCGTTTCTTTCGAATACGCCGCCATTGTAACGCCCACATGGCTCAGCTTGAGACCGGATTCCGTAACGGTGGATGAGAACAAGCTGCGCATATTGCTCATAAGCTTTTTAATGTCGCTGTTGCCGTAGAGAATTCCCTGCTTTGCCTTTGCCTCATACTCCTCGATCTGTTTTTCGGTCATCTTTTCTCTGTCTTTGTCGGTGATCGGGTCGTAGCCGTTTTCGGGCGTTGTGTAAGCATAGCTGTACAGTGTTGCCATAAGACCGTTATACGCGTCAACAAACTTTTTGATCTTGCCTACCATCGCGTCGGTATCGACCTTCGAATTAACGGTTACCGGCTCAGAGTCGCCGCTGTCATTCAAAATATTGAACGTATAGCCGTCGATTGTGAATGTATTGCCGTTAAATTTGAAAACATCGTCATTTCCGGCGAATTTTATTTCGGCTTGGGTGCCTTTTACCGCAGTTTCCTCGCCGCCCATGGTATAATCGTTTCCGAGCTGATCCTTTGCGCCTTCTCCGAAAATTCCCGTAAGCAGATCGTTTTCGCCGCCGTCGAGATAGAGCATTGAGTTTTCGCCCGTTTCGTTTGAAGCGATTGTGAATTTGCCAGTAAATGTGTTGAACGATGCGGTCACGCCCAAACCGGAATTGTTTATCTTCGAGAGCATATCCGAAACCGTTTCGTCCTCGCCTAAGGTAAATGTCTCTCCTTTGATCTTAAAGCTGTATGTAACGGTTGCATCGTCGCCTTCGCCTTCGGTGGTCGCCTCTATGTTCACGCCGTCTTTTTGGTTAAGCTTCTCAACCAGATCCTTTATTTTCATCGACTTTACGCTGCTCGACGTCTCGTTGTCAAACAGCTTCTGCGATGAGATCGACGCCGCGGTAGCCTTTTTGAATCTTTCTATCACAAGGCTGTCAACCGTTGCGTTTCCCGATGCCGTTACGCTTATATTGGAGCTGTCCGACAAGGTAACGATTCTCGATGCGAGAGCAGACGCAAGCGATACATCATCGGTACCGCCGATTGAAAGGTATGCGTCCTGGAATTCGGCGATCCTTTTGTTTATTGTTTCATATGCCGCCTGCATCCATTCCTGTTTCTGAATGTTCTGTTTCTGTTTGTCTATTTTTGCGTTTTCGTTCATAAGCGCCGCTTCAATCAAACCGTCTATATCTATACCGGTTGAAAATCCCGAAAGGCGCAGCTTGCCCGAAGCCGATTTGGTTGCCGAAATTGTACTTGAATCCGACATGATAAAAACCTCCTTTTTTTTACTTGGTTCCCTTAAAAATAAGCTTGCATATCCGTGGGCATTTTTATCTATATTACTATTGTATAATAAACGCGAAAAAATTTCAAGTCTTTTTATAAAATTTTTTTTAATAAACGACTGTTTTTTTTAACAATTTTATACAATTTGCATAAACTGCGATAAATAATACGGATTTTTGGGCGTTATGCGGTCATTTATTTCCGTATCCCGCCCCCGAAAACATGCCGTAAGGCTTATCCGGCTTGTAAAATAAGGAAACCATGAAACACTATCTCCATATATATTATGAACGTTCGGAACAAGAAAGCAGCTTCCCGGGGGTGTATATAAAAAAACGGAGAGGCAAAAACCCCTCCGGGAAATCTCTCCAAAGACGAGTCTTTAAAGCAGACTTTAATGATCATTGCAGCAATGACAATACCGACTGAGGAGCCGAGTTAGCCCGGGCGGGCATTTGACGCGACCGCCTGAGTAAGAATGTTGTACCTGTTGGGCGTATCGATTTCAGTTGTAACATCATCTTGCCTTATAAACCACCGTTCCGAAAATCTTCACGGTCACCTTCCATTGGGCCCTTATGTACAGTATACCGTTTCGATCAACTTTCAAACCACGTTCATATTAATTATATCGTATCAACTTTCATAAACTTTAATATTTTTTAGGATTTTTCGGCTGACAAATCGATATGGCGCCATTCCCGCAGGGCAACCGGGGCAAGAGCATGAAAAAAACATAAAAAAGCGAGGAAAGCACAGTCAAAAGGATTTTCAGAGCCTGTTCGGCATTCCTCCGATCGTTGGATTTTTGAGCGGATTTTTCTGCCGGCACGGAATTCGCGGGAATACTTTGTGTATTTCAAGAATTTCGGACTTTGCCTGCGGGAAAATATGCCGAAAAGATGATGATCGGAGGATACTAAACAGGCTCTTATACGGTAAACAATATCGCCGATTCAGTCGGAAGCATCCGAGTCAACGGAAAAAACAAACAAATAACGGAACGGCTTACCGACGATTTGCGGATACCGAACAGGCTCTGAAAAAACGACCGACGGAACTTCAACGGTACCATCGGTCGTCAGACTTTACGCCGGATTCAAAGCCTGTTCAGTATTCGGAGATTGCCGTACTTTCGAGCGGGTTTTTCTGCCGGCAAAGCACAAAATTCGCGGGAATACTTTGTGTATTTCAAGAATTTTGTGCAAAACCGGCGGGAAAAGACGGTGATCGGAGGATACTAAACAGGCTCTTACAACCTCAACTTCGATTATCCTCTTTTCGTGCATGAGAACGGTATTAATCCGCGCTTTGCTTCCTTATTATAAACTTTTACCGATCCTTTCGCTCAAAGGCGTCATACCGGAAATACTGTCCCATACAAATATTTTTATGTTATCTGCTCCGCCTGCCGCATTCCGGAGCGTCAAATTCATTTCATTTGTTCCCGTTTTGATCTTTTGCTCTTTCATAACGGACAAGCTCACGAGCGCGCCGTCATTATAAGCTGCCGCGATAACATCGCCCGTTATACCTCTTCCCGTTGCGTTCGATATGTTCACCTTTACTATGACGGAACCGTCCTCATCTGTTTTTGTATCCTCTGCAATACTAACCGTTATTTTACCGCTTGCAGGCGCAAACAAAGCGAAAGAGCCGAGTCTGTCCGTTTTGAATATTGCGTATACCGTGCCCGCGCGTTCCGTCAAGCTGTATTCTATCGGTATCATCGCGTCCGTCTCATCCGTAAGGCTGTATATCTTTAGGCTGCTTACGTCGATATTCTGCGGGAGCGCTGTTTTAAGAGCGACGCTTTCTCCGCTTATCATCTCCGTTTTTTGCAGCACACCATCCTCCGACTGCACATACATACTCACATCAAAGCCGCCGATACAGTCGTCACCGAGATCCTTATTCAATCTGCGCGCGATCAAATTCACGGATAATTCACCTCTGTAAATTCCGCCGTCATACGCCGAAAATGCGCCTATGAGCTCCACACCGTTATTTTCAAGCGACGAATCCGAATAAGACAAATAAGCGTTATATTGCCTGTTTAATTTTGCAAGACTTTCTGCGCCGAGCTCCGAGCCCGATTCGTAATAATATTTTGTCAATTCCATGACCTTTATATGTTCGACATATTCATACGCTTCGGTACATTCTTCCGGAGCGGCATGGTCGGGAATAAGCTTTGCATATTCTTCGGCAAGATCCGCATAATCGCAGATCGTAAAGCTTGCTTCAACGGTTCCGGGCAATTCTTCGATAAGCGACGTTATCTTTACGGAGGCGGTTCCCTTTTCGATATTATTATCGTATTCCGCTTTATAATCAACGCCCTGAGTAAGATTTTCCTGACCGTGTGTGATCAGATGAACCTCGGGCTCGATCGGATCGCCGGTATATGCCTGCGGATAAATTACGACCTTGTAATCACTGAAGCTGTTTATTAACGCATATATGTACGGATTTGAAACGTAGGTGTTTCGGTTAAGATCGACAGCTTCAAAATAAGATGAATATATCACGTTGTCGCCGCTTGTCAATTCCTTCATTTCAACAGGCAGCACGATTTCTCCGCCCACCTTTTCAAGCTTCACCGAATCCCTGTACGCCATGTAACGCCGGCTTCCGTCTTGGCCGGATACGCTTATCATGGGGATTATGTGCATATTTTCATCCGGCATAACGGCTCTGTCACTCAAATAGCCGTTTATTACAGGCTGTATATAATTAACGACCGTTTCGCCGTATACCTCACCGTCGGGCGCCGAATCGTCTTTCCTGATCTTCTTTGTGCAATATAAGGATGCCATGATAACGTTATCATAATCATCAATATCTCCGAGGAGAATAAGTACCATCGTGTTGTAGCTGTACACGTCATACCCGAGAAAATCCGCGTAAGAGGTATAGCCGGTCATGTCCATGGAGATCAGATTACCGTTTAAAGAATACCATTCTTCATACGGCTCTTTGGAAAACTTGTTATCATCCCATCCGTCCGGTATCTGCTCCGAGCCCAAAAAATATTCGTCTGCGGAACCATCGTTTCTCACGGTTTTATATACGGTTTTATAGCTCACGTTTGTCAGCTTGTCCAGCTCTTCTTCGGGATTGACGCTTACGCTGAACAAGTCGGTTTCATTGTCATATTCATCGACAAGCTCTCCCGAAAATTCGGTAAATTTGTCCGAAAGAAGATCTATGCCTAACAAATAAAAAGTATAGGCTTCGCTTAATCCTAAATTTTTGTATATTTCCATGGCTTCTTTCGTCAATACGGTATATGTGCCGCCGATCGGATAGTAAAACGACAATCCGATACAGTTATTGTAATCAATTCCCGTTCCTCTGTATATTACGGCGGTATTTTCTCCCAAATTTTCACCTACAAAGTTTTCGGGAGTAACAAAACCGTTATAATTTTCCGCGTCCGATCCCGGAGGCGTTCCGAGAACTTCCATGACGCGCTCCGCAGATTCACGGAACGGTTCCGAATCCTTTATATTATAAACAAAATCATACAAATCGATCATTCCGGTGCCGGAAAGCATTTTCTGAGTTTTTTCCGCTGTCCTGAAAACCTTTGCGACCGTTTCGTAATCATCATTAACGTACAGCGAATTCAGCATTTCCTCTGCCAGAGCGTTAAACGCGTCGGCTAAATCCCGCATTCTTGACAGATCCGTCAACGACATTGTCTGAGATGTGACCGACGGCCAGCCGACCCCGGCTTTCTTGCCTACACTGAGACCGTATTGATCGATTATTGCTTTTCCCACATCAATTGCCGTAGGAGGTTCCGCTCCCTCCCAATCGCTGAACATGGAAAGAAACTCATAGTCCCAGCCCGAAGAAGGCTCGGCTTCCTCCGAAGCGATCAGATAATCGGCATACGGAGAGAGCATACAGGCTATCTCAAAGGTGGACATAATGCAGGCGTCAAATCCGACAAGATCGATCTTTTCTCCGCCCATTGCTGTTTTCAGTGCTTCAAGAACGCTTTTTATTTCCATAACGCTCAATTTATCATTGTCGAAATTCTCATCATATTCGGCTCCTCTCAAACCGTTGCCGTGATTCCAGAAAGACAGCATGGTATGCTTTGCCGGAGCGTATTCAAGAGCGTGTTCAATAAATGACACCGCCGTTGCGGGATCACCCATATTAAGATTTTTCTCGTATTCATATTTAAGAGTCATTTGTTTGTCATCGATCTCAAATATCCGGGTGAACTCCGATGACGGCTCTGTGTAAGCGTCATATCCGACATCTTCATTGTAAGCGTCGCCTTTGCCGGAAGGATTCCATAATGAGGCGCCGCCTGTCATGACAATGATTTTAACGTTATCGGGGATATCCGCTTTAAGCATTTCGATCAGATCGTACGTTGCGGCGTCGTATTGCGACTCCAAGTTTGATCCGCACATATAAATATATATCGCCCAGTCGGCGATTTCCTCGTCATTCAATACAGCCGGCGCGTTAATCGTCAGCGGAGGCGTGTCATAATCCTGCACCAGCATATCAAGAAACGACTTTTCAACGCCGTAAGCGGGGGCGGTATATGTATAATTTGTGTAATTCATCTCTGCCCTTGCGGCAAGCCCCGCCGACGGTGCCGACATCATTGCCGCCGAAATCATAAAGCTTACGGCTTTTTTTAAAATTTTATGCATTTAAATCTCTCCTGACTACAAAAAGTTTTTTATATTATACCATAAATATTCGAAATTATCAAGTATGTACCGTACAGAATTCGAAAATATTTTGTATAAAAGTCAATGATGCGTGACACATTTGTTAATTTTAAAATATTGTA
>JAFLUR010000419.1 GCA_022508725.1 Oscillospiraceae bacterium | reverse complement strand
CCGATGTTTCCCTTAATATTCATTTCCCCGGCGCAGGTTCGGGGAAATATAAAAAAGCTCTCAATATTGAACCGACCCCCAAACGTCAGACCAAAAATCCAACGATCGGGAGGTCGGTTTTTTTCATGTACTCCGTCTGTTTCTTCAATTTTCAAGCTGTCCGTATTTTACTTTATCCGAACGAAACAAAGCCTTAAATATCACTCTTACGAGCGGCTGTATAAAAAACAGCTGCGATAAAAGCGCAAACGGGAAATTATAAAATATCTTTGTAAACCAATTGGGAATAAAATTTATCCAAAATTCGGTCATATCGAAATTTTCCGGGCTGAAAATATATGCGGTAAATCCATTGTATATAAATACCGCAAGAAAGCTCATAAGCGGACACATAATACACACCGTGGCGCATATGACAGCCGTTTCGACCATATACGGCTTATTCTCTTTCGGATCGACCGCTTTGAACGCAAGCTTGAAAGAACCCGGACCTCCCGCGAAAAGCTCGCATATCATGGCTAACGTAAATTCAATCAATAAAAAGGATATGATTGTTTTTGCTCCGTATTTCGCATAAGTCATTTTCTCAACAAAAAACACGTTGTAAAACACAAATGCATTGACCGTAACAATAACGGAAAAAAGCGCGAACATAAATCTTTCGAATTTATTTTCCGGCATAATTGACACCTCCTTTCCGGCAATAAAAAACGGCACATAAAAAGCGATGCGTACCGTAATCAGTCCCGGATGCTCCGGATTTACAAGCAAAGCCTAACATGTGTCGTTCATCAATTGTTCATATTAAAATTTTCCCGAAAATTCCGCACATCTGCTCTGCCGGATTGCGGAGCCGAATGTGTTTTCATTTTCACCGGTAGATTATATCATATCAACCTTTTAAGTGTCAAGTAAAAAATTTGAATATTTTCAACGCTTTTTTGGTTATTTTTTCTTTAATATTTTTCAATAAAAAAAGAGGATTTGTAAAATCAAGGAAGAATATATAAAATATGAAATCAATACAACAGGAGGATCACAATGCAGATAAAACTTGCGGGAGAAAAACACACGATCATATTAAAAATATGCGGAGAGCTCGATCATCACATCGCTTCCGATATTGCGGCGCGGTGCGATGAAGCATTGATAAAATCAAATGCGATAAACATTATATTTGATTTTTCCGAGCTTTCATTCATGGACAGCTCCGGAATAGGGACAATAATGGGAAGATATAAAAAAATAAACGGTTTCGGTGGAAATGTCGTAATAGCCGCGCCGACATCTCAGGTTATGCGTCTTATAACGATATCCGGCCTGAAACGCATAATAAAAGTCACGACAAGCGTTGAAAATGCGTTAAAGCTTATATAAACAAATTTTTTTGAATAAAATCTTAACGGAGGATCTTATGGATAATTTAATGAGAATGGAATTTTTAAATAAATCGATAAACGAGGGATTTGCACGATGCGTTGCGGCAAGCTTTGCCGGCATACTCGATCCCACTGTAAATCAGCTTTCCGATATAAAAACAGCTGTATCGGAAGCCGTTACAAACGCAATTATTCACGGATACGAGGACTGCGAGGGTATGGTCGTTCTCGAAGGCCGTATCGAAGGCGACACTATAGAATTTACCGTATCCGACACAGGCAAAGGAATTGCCGATATAAACATCGCAATGCAGCCTTTATATACAGGAAAACCGGACAGCGAGCGTTCGGGCATGGGATTTACAATCATGGAAAGCTTTATGGACAGCATATCGGTCGAAAGCAAGCTCGGAGAAGG
>JAFLUR010000418.1 GCA_022508725.1 Oscillospiraceae bacterium | reverse complement strand
CAAGCGGAGTCGGCGTCGTTAATATCGACAACGGTTTCGGTGCGGGATATTTGGCAAATATGATAAATCGAATCGGAGGAGAAAAGACATGAAAACACTGTATTTTGAATGTAATATGGGAGCGGCGGGAGATATGCTGATGTCGGCATTGACAGAGCTTATTCCGGAGCCGTCTGCGTTTATTGAAAAGTTAAACAACATAGGTATACCGAATGTGAAAATCGAAAGAAATACCGTTTCAAAATGCGGTATCAGTGGTACGGAAATAAATGTGTTCGTACACGGGCATGAGGAAGACGAGAATATGCACGAACATCATCACCGTGAACATCATACACACTGCCACACAGGAATAAAAGAAGTGCGGGAGATTATAAACGGTCTTGATGTTTCAGATAAAATTAAAGCGGACGCGTCTGCGGTTTATGATATACTTGCCGCAGCCGAAAGTCACGTTCACGGCAGACCGGTGGAACAGATACATTTTCACGAAATCGGAACAATGGACGCGGTTGTTGATATTGTGGGCGTGTGTATGCTTATGGATGAAATCAAACCCGATGTAATCAACACATCACATATTCACGTGGGCAGCGGACAGGTAAAATGCGCTCACGGACTGCTGCCCGTACCTGCTCCGGCGACCGCGCATATATTGCAGGGGGTTCCGACATACGGCGGCGAGATAAAAGGTGAGCTTTGCACTCCGACAGGCGCAGCGCTGCTGAAGTATTTCACCGATAATTTTGTAAAGGTAAACTCAATGACAGTTGAGAAAATAGGCTATGGAACGGGAAAGCGGCGTTTTTATGACGATGACGGGACGGAAATTTTGTCCGCTGTCAGGGCAATGCTCGGCGAAACAGATGCGTAATAAAAGAAGGTGTATTGAATGATTTGGGATGTTATACAGCGTGAAGCAATTTATTTGTGGTATTATTTTGAGGTGCAGCTGCGTCAGATAGTATTTTATTGGGCGTTGGGTATTGTTATCGGCTCGGTTATATCCGTGTTCGGCAAACAGAAAATCCATTCGCTTATGACGGTAATTCAAGATAAAAAACTCGGCGTGTTCGGAATTATTCCGGCAAGCTTGATAGGGATTGCCTCGCCGCTTTGTATGTATGGCACAATTCCGATCGCCGCGTCATTTTCGCAAAAGGGTATGCGCGATGATTATCTTGCGGCGTTTATGATGAGCAGTGTTTTGTTAAATCCGCAGCTGTTGATTTACAGCGCCGCCCTCGGTAATTTTGCGCTGTGCGTTCGTTTTGTATCCTGCTTTTTATGCGGAACAGCGGCGGGACTTGTTGTGCGATTTTGTTTTAAGGATAAGCATTTCTTTAACTTTGACGGATTTTCGGAACGCGCAAGCCGTGATACCGACCCGAATTTGTTTATGCGTCTTTTAAAGAATATCGGCAGAAACATTAAAGCGACAGGTTTGTGGTTTTTATTGGGTATATTCCTTTCAGCCGTATTTCAGAGATATGTTCCGTCGGATGCGTTTGCAAAATTATTTGTAAACAATAAGGGCTTCGGACTTTTAATGGCGGCAACTATCGGTGTGCCGCTTTATGCCTGCGGCGGCGGTACGATTCCGCTTTTGCAGCAATGGCTCGCGGACGGAATGAGCATGGGCAGCGCGTCAGCCTTTATGATAACCGGACCGGCTACGAAGATAACAAATCTCGGTGCGCTTAAAATTGTGCTGGGTATAAAGCATTTTGCTTTTTACATAGTGTTTGTGATGGTATTCGCATTGGTGAGCGGATTTATTGTGAATTTGATATGATAAAATTT
>JAFLUR010000417.1 GCA_022508725.1 Oscillospiraceae bacterium | reverse complement strand
AAATCCCATGATGATGTTGCTGAATATTCCGGCGGACAGCTTCGGCATTTCAAAAAATTCGTCAACCGCCGATGTTGTATGGATTTTACGATCGATCGTTATCCGTATTTTCCCCATATTCAAATAAAACGGCTCTCTTATATGATGCTCGGCATATAACGGTCTCATCATACGCGACTTCATTTTTATGTAAAGCTCCCGGACAAGCATATCCTCCGAACCGCTTATATATTCCGTATCATTTTTAAGTATGTGCAAGCACATCTCTTTTGTTATAACCGTATTTTTGTTGATACAAAGACTGTTTATAACCGTTTTTTTCTCCAAAACCATATACGCCGGATTATTGTTGTAATATCTTATTCTGAAAATCTCGTTGCTTTCCCCTGCGGAATCATCTATATATAATGTGTGAATTTTATAATATCCTCTGTCCGATGCATTTTCATCATATTCCGCATATTGTTTCAGTCTCGACCTGAGAGTAAGGTAATCTTTATATGATATATCATATTTAAGTTCATGTCTGAATGTCATATTATGCATAATCAATACTCCTTTTTTTGTTTATATGTTATCTGTCGTATATACCGCTTAGTATAATATATTGTACAAAACTTATATGTATTGTCTATGTACTTACCGTGAATGTTACATAAATATTCCGACGAAATTCATGTAATACAGCGGCGGTAAAAAGTCCCGGGAATATATTATATGCATTTATATGTGAAAAAATACCTTATTTTCAAATATTTACACTTATTATTTTACAATCCCGCTTCCGTTACATTTTTCAAAGCGTTGATAATGCCAAGCTTTGCGGATTCGTATGTAAGTCCGCCCTGCATATATGCAATATACGGCTCCTTTACGGGTGCGTCCGCGCTGAGCTCTATTGATGCGCCCTGTACAAACGCTCCGGCCGCCATAATAACCTTATCACGGTATCCCGGCATATCCCACGGCTCCGGCACAACAAAGGAATCCACCGGCGCGCCCTTTTGTATCCCGCGGCAAAACGCGATAAGCGGCTTTTCGCTTCCGAATTTGACCGACTGTATTATGTCAAATCTTTTCTCGGACGGCTTCGGAGATACCTCATATCCGAGCCTTTCGAATACCGCAGCGCACAGCATTGCCGATTTCACTGCCTGCAAAACGATATGAGGCGCCATAAAAAGTCCCTGATACATCTGCCTGTTAAATCCGAGACTCGCACCGCATTCGCGTCCTATTCCCACAGACGTAAGGCGGTTTGCCGCAAGATTTATGTATTCGCTCCTTCCGGCAATATATCCTCCGCACTCCGCCAGTCCGCCGCCGGGATTTTTTATAAGCGAACCCACGATCATATCCGCTCCGTAATATGTCGGCTCGTGTATATCCGCAAATTCACCGTAGCAGTTATCCACGATACATACGGTTTCGGGCGATATCTTTTTTATATCGGATATAATTTCCCCTATAAATTCCGGAGAAAACGTCGGACGATCCCCGTATCCCTTTGAACGCTGGATAAGTACCGCCTTTACCCTGTTTTTCTTTAAGGTTTCGATTATTTTGTATGTGTCGGGCATACCGCTTTCAAGCAGATCGATTTGAGAATATTTCACGCCGAAATCCGCAAGCGACCCGCCGCCCGGCTCTCCCGATATTCCTATTGCCTCCTCAAGCGTGTCATACGGCTTTCCCGTTACCGATACAAGCAGATCGCCGGGCCTGAGAACCGAAAAAAGAGCCGTTGAAATAGTGTGAGTTCCCGATATAAAATTATGTCTTACCAAAGCATCCTCAGCCTCAAAC
>JAFLUR010000416.1 GCA_022508725.1 Oscillospiraceae bacterium | reverse complement strand
GTTCATTTAAAAATTCCTCCTAATGTTTTATGCGTTAAAAATACGCAAAATTATTTGTTCCAGTTTATTATTTTATTACAAACACGGCTTAGTGTCAAGTGTTTATATATAATTTTTATATAATTTTATAATATTTGCATGATTTTATGGCTTTTTCTTTATTTTATTCCAAATTTCATCCATTTCTTCCAATGATGTTTCATTCATTTTTTTTTCCGAAGCCGTAATTTCCGATTCAACAAGAGCAAAACGTTTTATAAATTTATTGACCGCATTGTATAATGCAAGCTCGGAGTTTATACCGGCAAATCTTCCGACATTTACCGCGGCAAACAACAAATCTCCGAATTCCTCCTCCGCGTCCGCCTTATTATTTCCGGCAAGAGCCTCTTTAAATTCGGATATCTCTTCCGTAAGCTTGCGTTCGGCTCCGTCGATATCGGTCCAATCAAAGCCCGCATCGGACGCCTTTTTCTGCACCTTTTCGGCTCTCATAAGCGCCGGCAGACTGTGAGGTATATCCTCAAGCGCCTCCGTATAGGATTTAAGCCCTTTTTCTTTAAGCTTATTCTTTTCCCATACTCCGAGAGATTCGGCGGCATTTGCCGCCTTATCGTCCCCGAAAACATGAGAATGACGGCTTATCAGCTTTGTGCATATCTCATTGACACAGGTGTAGAAATCAAACGCTCCTCTTTCCTTTGCAAGCTGAGAATGAAAAACGATCTGCATCAGCACATCTCCGAGCTCATTTGCGAACATAGCGTCATTGCCCGCGTCAAGCGCGTCTATAGCTTCGTAAACCTCTTCTATAAAACTCTTTTTTATGCTTTCATGAGTCTGAACCCTATCCCACGGACATCCGTTCTCTCCGCGCAGAATTTCGACTGTTTCTATCAGATCATCGACAGTATATTTCTTATCGGCATATTGCTTATCCATAAAAAATCCTCCGTCCCGGTACGGGTGTTATTTAATGACTATGTTTACCAATTTACCCGGCACCGCTATCACCTTGATAACGCTTTTGCCTTCAAGCTGTTCGTTTATCTTCTCCGATTTTTTTGCGAACTCTTCAAGCGCCGCTTTGTCAAGTCCCGCCGGAACCGTCATTTTATCTCTGATCTTTCCGTTTATCTGAAGAACTATCTCTATCTCATCATCAATTGTCTTGCTTTCATCATAGCTGCACCATTTCTGCCGGGCAAGCAATCCTCCCGTACCGAATTCCTCCCACAATTCCTCCGTGATATGCGGCGCAACGGGATTTAAAAGCGTAATAAGAGTTCTGAATTCCCCTTTTGTGACCTTACCCGCCTTGTAAAACTCGTTTACAAGGCTCATGAGCGCCGCTATTGCGGTATTGAATTTCATGCGTTCATAATCATCGCTTACCTTTTTGACAGTCTTATGCATACTGCTTTCAAGCTCTTTTGAATAGCCTTCGTCATCGGTTACGAAATCCCGGATCTTCCATACTCTTTCAAGAAATTTATAGCATCCGCGCAGACCCTGCCGAGACCACGGCGTAGACTGATCGAACGCGCCTATAAACATTTCGTAAGTCCTGAATGCATCGGCGCCGAACTCGTTTACAACATCATCCGGATTTATAACATTTCCTCTTGATTTGGACATTTTTTCATTATTCTCACCCAAAATCATACCGTGCGATGTTCTTTTGTAATAGGGTTCATCGGTAGGCACCACGCCTATATCGAAAAGAAATTTATGCCAAAAACGCGAATACAACAGATGAAGCGTCGTATGCTCCATTCCCCCGTTATACCAATCCACCGGCGACCA
>JAFLUR010000415.1 GCA_022508725.1 Oscillospiraceae bacterium | reverse complement strand
CAGTATTGTAAACAACTGTCGTTAAATAAGGCGTATATAAGTCTATCGCTTTTTCAAGACTTCCGGGTCTGCGCTTTTTCAATCCCGTTAAAAGCTTTTCTTCATTCGTCAAATTCCGTACCTCCATCCGATCAGACTTAAAACAACGTTGCTTTCATAATTATATACACATGAAATCACGGTTTGGTTTCATATTCCGGAAAAAATTTTTTTGACAGGCACAAAATAAGGAATGACACTGCGTAAGCTGCGTCATTCCTTCATGGAAACGCCGGATAAATTAAGTCCGTACCGTTTTATTGCACACATCGTTTAGGCGCTTTTTCCATACCGCCGCAAACCGCCGGCAAAACAAGCGGATTATGCGGAATTTTAATTTTTGGGCAATTTATTTATTTTTTCCCATTGACAAGGCTATTCTGTTACATTCGATCATTGCATTTATGACGGCGCTGCGAAATCCCTCTTCTTCAAGCACCCGGACCGCGCCTATGGTAGTCCCCCCCGGCGAGCATACCATATCTTTAAGCTCACCCGGATGCTTTCCCGTTTCGAGAACCATCTTTGCCGAACCCAAAACAGACTGCGCCGCCATCTTATATGCGGTCGCGCGAGGCATACCGTCATATACCGCCGCGTCCGCCATTGCCTCGATAAGCATATAAACATAAGCCGGACTGCTTCCGCTCACGCTCACCGACGCGCTCACCAGCTTTTCACTCATAAGCTCACACTCTCCGACCGTTGCGAACAGCTTTCTTACATTCTCAAAATCATCCTCCGTCACAGGACTTTCATAACACAATGCCGTCATGCCCGCGCCCGCCATTGCCGGAGTATTCGGCATTGTTCGCACGACCTTCGCGTCAAAACCAAGCGTTTCCTTTACCGTCGCAATGCTTATTCCCGGCGCTATCGTAACTGTCACGGCATTTTTTACGGCTTCCTCACCCGATATTTCCTTTAACACCGCCGGATAAATATTCGGCTTTACCGCAAGCAGTATAATATCCGAATTCTTTACCGCCTCTTTGTTATCGCTGTATGTATTAACGCCCTTGTCCTTCATTACCGTCAATTTACCGGCGTCCGTATCCGTAATATTGATATTTTCAGGCTCAAGCATACCGCTTTTAAGTATCCCGTTCACCAACGCCGATGCCATATTTCCCGCTCCGATTACTGTCAATTTCATAAGTTTAAAACCTCACTTTTTATTAAATTTTCCCGTCTGTCCGGAATTATCAATATCATTATACATTATAACCTTGTATGTTTCGATATGTTTAAAACCGCTTTGTTATAGGATTTTCAACCCGTATGATGCATCAATATAATTGAATTATAACACAGCCCGGCTTATTTTTCAATATTTTTTTAATTTTATGCAAGGAAATACTGTTTGCATGAAAAAATTTCGCTGCGTATTGATTTTTGAAAAATTATATGGTAAAATTTATGTATACATAAGCGCCGGAAAACGCTGTAAAACGCGTGTTTTTCTCGGTTGCATAGGCGCGGTGCGCCAAGGTTTTCCGGCGCAGAATTTCACAGTTTGGGCAACCGGAAAATTCAAGAGTTAGTTGGAGGATCAATATTTTCGGACATTTAAATATCGAGCCGATACCGAAAGAAATGTTACGAATCGATTGACAATCGGAATGGTTCATAATATAATATTTATTGATGCTCCAACTAACTCTTGAATTTTTCTGCTTGCTCAAGCTGTGAAATTCTGCGTCATAAAACCTTGAAAAACACGCGTTTTACTGCGGTTTTCTTCCTTGACTTTCACAGCTTGTTCTTCGCATAAATTATTCAAGATTTAATTGGGG
>JAFLUR010000414.1 GCA_022508725.1 Oscillospiraceae bacterium | reverse complement strand
GGTTTGCCGGAGTCTCGTTTTTATCCTGATTGTCGTTTTGTGTCGGTTCGGTATCTTTCGAAGCCGATCCCGACCGTGACGATTTATTCGTTTCCTCCGAAGGTTCTTTGTCGGCCGCGGAAAGCCACGCATTGAGGAATTCGGAGCTTTCCGACTCGTTCGAGCCGGCGGATTCATATCGTAAATCATTTGTATAATGCAGTATTATTTTGGATGAATTTTTGAGTATATATTGATTTGCCGGAACATCCGGATGTATGCCGTTCGCCGTATACATCCATCCGGAATAGCTTCCGTTTGTAAATTCCTTTAAATCATATCCGCCGTATGCATCCGGAGCTGTCACCGATGATATATAGCCGTCCCCTTTAAAATCAAGACCGTTTTCATTCAAGGCTTTTTCTATAAGGTCGTATGCCGTAGCTCCTTTTTTAAGCTTATAAACCTTTGATTTTATCCATGTGACGTATTCGCTTCCGTTATATCCTTTTTTTCCGCGGCTTAAATCGACATCACCGGATGACTTTGTTGCGCCTATAAGACGGAACGTTACGGAAATCGTATCATTTGAGGAACTTCCCGACGAGCCGGAGTTTCCGGGGGAAGGTTTTTTTTCGGTTGGTTTCAATATGTAATATGTTTTGTATTTTCCGCCGAGTGAAGATATCGAAATAACGTTGTCCTCCGAAAAATCGGTATCTTCGGAAATTCCGGACACTATCCTGTAATGCTCGTCAAGATTTGTTGAAATATCAATTGATTCAATAGGCTTTTCGGATGCCGGCAAAATAATTTCAAAGGGATTTTCGAAGCTTCCGTCCCCTTTAAGCTCTTTGTTGTCGGCTGCAAAAAAGCTTTCCGAAATATTTCCGTTTTCGTCAAATTCAAAGGATTTGTAAAGTTTTATTTCTTTATCGTTATATTTTATGTCGGTGATAAACGGGCGTCCGTATATTCCGTTACCGATATCGTCGGTAGCGCAGTCGATGTTACAGCTGTAATCAAAACGCAGATTATCGCCGTCGGAAAGATTTATATAACCGAGCCCCCAATTTGAATAGTCGTCATTGTTATGGGAGAGCATCCAGCCGGAGTATCCGCCGACGGATGAAAGACCGTTTATCGAGGAAAGATACCCCTCCGACAATCCCTCATATGATATGCCGTTTTCTTCAAAGACTTTTTTAACCGCATCCGCTGCGGATACGGAAGAATCGACCGTTATCTCCGTGGGAGAAAGCACGACACCCGTTTCGGAGGCGCCCTCCGCTTTATTTTTTACCGCCGTATAATCATAGACGCTTACGGTGATCGTCAAAGGCTCATCGGGTATATACTGCCCTCCGCTTGAAACCGGAACGGTTATATCGGGCAGCATACAGAGATACGATGTATTCGAAATTATATCGAAATCCGGTGATTGTCCCTTATCGTATGTCATATATCTGTGCGAACCGAACGCGGAACCGAAGCCGCCCGTCATTATGCACCCGCCCGAAAGAGTATACGAATTCCCGGTAAAATCGGACGGGATTTTAAATTCTATCGTATGTGCGGAGTCGTCCGACTCAAAGGTGTACTGTGATGATTTTCCGGTTATTTTATCTCCGTTTTCCGCAATGTAAAAAATCTGCGCCGAATTGTTGTATATGCCGGAAAGCTTGTTTGCGGGATGGGTAAGTCCGTTGAAATGTACAGAAACCTTACTGCCCGGGTATATTACGGATTTTCCGTTATCGTCCGAAACGGAAGAAGATATATCAAATGAAATTTCCTTTGCGCGTATAACCTGATAATCGGTGCGCCCGTCGTTTTCAAGCTTGATTATATTGCTTCCCTCAACAAGACCGCTTACGGTAA
>JAFLUR010000413.1 GCA_022508725.1 Oscillospiraceae bacterium | reverse complement strand
GAATATTCAATACATACGGACCGAGGATGAATCCGGAGGACGGACGGGTTGTTTCGAATTTTATAGTACAAGCTCTCAAAGGTGAGGATATAACAATTTACGGCGACGGTAAACAAACGCGAAGCTTTTGTTATGTCGATGACCTTATCGACGGAATGTATCGAATGATGAATTCGGAAAACTTTACGGGACCCGTTAATATAGGTAATCCGGGAGAATTTACGATGCTTGAGCTTGCGGAAAAGGTTATTGAATTTACCGGAACAAGGTCTAAAATTGTGCATAAGCCGCTGCCGAGCGACGATCCGACGCAGAGAAAGCCAGTTATTGAGCTTGCGAAAGAAAAGCTGGATTGGCAGCCGACCGTAGATTTGAATGAAGGCTTGAAACGTACGATAGAATATTTTAAAACAATACTTTAAAAGAAGAGGGGATAATTATGAAAATATCGGTTGTCGGAACGGGATATGTGGGATTGGTTACGGGAACCTGCTTTGCGGAAATGGGTAATAGCGTGTGGTGTGTTGATGTTGACGAGGAAAAAATAAATAAATTGAAGAACGGAATCATACCCATTTACGAACCGGGGCTTGAGAGCATGGTAAAAGAAAATTTCAATATGGGGCGTCTTAAATTTACTACAAATATAAATGAAGCGCTGGAACATACGGATATATGCTTTATTGCCGTGGGAACTCCTATGGGAGAGGACGGCAGCGCGGATTTGCAGTATGTTAAAAAGGTAGCCGAAAATATCGGAAAAGGTATGACTCACCACATGTATATTGTGGATAAATCGACGGTTCCCGTAGGAACGGCAAAGAAGGTAAGAGAAACGGTTCAGGCTGAGCTTGATAAAAGAAATTCCGACCTGACATTTGATGTTATTTCAAATCCCGAATTTCTTAAAGAAGGTACGGCTGTCGGCGATTGCATGAAGCCGGACAGAATAGTTGTGGGCACGGATAATCGTAATGCCGAAAACGTAATGCGCGAATTATACGGTACATATTTGAGGAATACCGAGAACTTTATTTTTATGGATATAGCAAGTGCCGAAATGACGAAGTATACGGCAAATGCTATGCTTGCGACAAAGATAAGCTTTATGAACGAGATAAGCAATATATGCGAGCTTGTCGGCGCTGATGTAAATAAAGTACGCAGAGGTATCGGAAGCGACTCGAGAATAGGCTACAGCTTTATTTACGCAGGCTGCGGATACGGCGGAAGCTGTTTCCCGAAAGATGTACAAGCTCTCATTAAGACAAGCTGTCTGCATGATTATAACCCCAAGATATTGCAAGCGGTTGAAAATGTAAATCATGAACAGAAAAAAGTTATTTCAAAAAAAGTTATGTCGAGATTCGGAGATGATTTGAGCGGAAGAAAATTTGCGGTGTGGGGACTTGCGTTTAAGCCGGATACCGATGATATGAGGGAATCGCCCGCGATAACGATCATAAACGACTTGACAAAAGCGGGGGCGGAAATAGCGGCGTACGATCCAAAGGCTGTTAATGAAGCGAAAGGCTGTTATCTCAAGGATAATGAAAAGGTCACATACGTTGAGAGCAAATATGACGCGGTAAAAGAGGCTGACGCGCTTATCCTTGTTACCGAATGGAAAGAATTCAGGCAGCCCGATTTTGATGAAATAGTTAAGCTTTTAAAACATCCTATTATTTTTGACGGAAGAAATCAGTATGATAAGGACAGCATGAGGAAGAGAAGCATTGAGTACCATCAAATAGGCGTGAGGGAATCTTAAAACATGGAAACAATGATTTACGGTGCAAAATCGCTTGCATTGGGGGCATATAAGGCTATGAGTATGCTTTATCCCGAAAGAAAAATAAACGGTTTTCT
>JAFLUR010000412.1 GCA_022508725.1 Oscillospiraceae bacterium | reverse complement strand
GGCAGAAAAATCTGCTCAAAAATCCGATGATCTCAGATACTAAACAGGCTCTAAAACCGGGTTTTTACGATTATGCGGGAACATCGACAAAATACTTGCAATTTATCAGGTTATGGGTTATAATATAATCGGATATGAAAATATTTATGTAAGAATATTTTTTGTCTTAAAAGCTGAGAGGAGAAGAGATTTTATGAGTAAAGGAAGATACGGTGAATTCGGAGGTCGGTATGTCGGGGAAACCTTGATGGCGCCGATTACGGAGCTTGAAGAAGCATTCTGTAAATATAAAAATGACCCCGGTTTTAATGAAGAATTTATGTCATATCTGAATAAATATGCGGGACGCCCGTCCTTGCTTTATTATGCAAAGAACATGACGGAGGACATAGGCGGTGCAAAAATTTATTTGAAGCGTGAGGACTTGAATCATACGGGTTCTCATAAAATAAACAATGTACTCGGTCAGTGTCTGCTTGCAAAGCGTATGGGCAAAAAAAGAATCATCGCCGAAACGGGTGCGGGACAGCACGGTGTGGCGTCGGCAACGGCGGCAGCGCTTTTCGGATTGGAATGTACGGTATATATGGGCGAGGAGGATATGCACAGGCAGTCGCTCAATGTATTCAGAATGGAACTGCTCGGCACGGAAGTGAAAGGCGTATCGAGCGGAACGAAAACTCTAAAAGACGCCTGTAACGAGGCTATGAGAGTATGGGCGGCGGAGGCGGATAAAACCTTTTATGTATTCGGAACGGCGGCGGGACCTCATCCTTATCCGGAGCTTGTAAAGTATTTTCAAAGTGTGATAAGCAAAGAGGCTAAAAAGCAAATAATCGAAGCTGAGGGCAGACTTCCGGACGCGGTAATGGCGTGTGTCGGAGGAGGAAGCAACGCGATCGGTATGTTTGCCGATTTTATAGACGAGCCGTCGGTCAAGCTGTACGGAGCGGAGGCGGGAGGCGACGGTGTTGATACCGAACGTCATGCGGCAACGGTGACAAAGGGTACCGTCGGAGTTCTTCACGGAATGAAATCATTGCTTTTGCAGGATAATACGGGAAATATTATGCCTGTTTATTCCATTTCGGCAGGTCTTGATTATCCCGGAATAGGACCTGAACACGCGAAACTTGCGGAAACGGGACGCGCCGAATATTTCCCGATAACCGATAAAGAGGCTGTCGATGCGTTTGAATATCTTTCAAAAACAGAGGGCATTATACCCGCAATAGAAAGCGCACATGCCGTTGCGCTTGCGCGAAAGATCGCAAAAAAGATGTCCAAAGAACAAATTTTGATCGTCTGCATTTCCGGCAGAGGTGACAAGGATGTTTATTCCGTCGCAAGATTTATGGGTAAAGAGATAGATTTGTAAGGATATTCGGGAGTGTACCGCATTTATCGATAAATCAGGTAAATAACAAAAAGGAGCAATTGTGATGAAAAGGAATTATATTGCTTGGTTGATTTTATCCGCCGCAGTAATGCTTTTGCTTCCGGCGGCCGCTGTAGCTTTTGTAAAATCCGATGCGGGAATGGCTGTGAGTATTTTGCTGTTCTTTGCGATCGATCCGATATATTCCTTGATCGTGGGGATATTTGCGGGAAAGGATATTAAGAAAATGTGGAGCCTGCCCGTTATTTCCTCGGTCACATTTTTGCTCGGTGCATGGTTGTTCTTTGATATGGGCGAAATCGCGTTTATAATGTATGCCGGTATTTATCTTGCGATAGGTATAATTGCAATGCTCTTGTCCGGGTTTGTACGGAAAAGAGCGAAAATACAATATCATCAATCTTAACCGATTTTTTTCGTATTGAAAATCCCCTTAAAGCGGTCTTGAAATATTTTTGTTTCCGCAAAAGATGAACAG
>JAFLUR010000411.1 GCA_022508725.1 Oscillospiraceae bacterium | reverse complement strand
CTCATCGCGTACATCCGATATTTCTCTTATTTTATTTAACTTTATAAGCTCGATTATTTTATCTATTATCGCCTCTATCGTTGACGTGTACGGGATCTCGGTTATTTCTATGCAATTGTTTTTCTTGTCAAAATCATATTTTGCCCGCAATTTAAAGCTGCCGCGGCCGGTTTCGTATATCGCGCGCATTTCCTTTTCGGAATATATCAGATATGCTCCTCCCGAAAAATCCGGAGCCTTCATATATTCGAGCAAATCGACATTTTCATTCTTCATATACGCTATGACCGCATTGCATACCTCGACCAGATTAAACGAGCATATATTGCTTGCCATACCTACCGCTATGCCCTGATTGGGATTTACAAGCACATTCGGGAATGCCGACGGCAGAAGAACGGGTTCCTGCATTTCACCGTCGTAATTATCCACAAATTTTACGGTATTTTTATTGATATCGCAAAAAAGCTCTTCGCATATCGGCTCAAGTCTTACCTCGGTATAACGAGATGCCGCGTATGCCATATCCCTTGAATACTGCTTTCCGAAATTTCCCTGCGACTCAACGAGCGGATACAACAGAGCCGCATTTGCGCGCGTAAGACGAACCATTGTTTCGTATATCGCGGAATCGCCGTGAGGATTGAGCTTCATGGTTTGTCCGACAACATTTGCCGATTTTGTCATTTTTCCGCCCAAAAGCCCCATTTTATACATTGTATAAAGCAATTTCCTGTGAGCGGGTTTCAATCCGTCGATTTCGGGGATTGCGCGCGATACGATGACGCTCATTGCATACGGCATATAATTCTTTTCGAGCGTTTCTGTTATCGGGACTTCATTTATTACCGCCTCGCGCACGGGAACACTGTCTTTATTTTTTCTCATAGATTTTCCTTTCCGAATACATATTTATTCAGTGTTTTCTCAGCTCAGATCAAGCATTTCCATATACATGGAACCGTGCCGGGCAATATAATTCTTTCTTTCCGGAAGATTATCACCCAAAAGCACATCAAACATCTCAAAGGTTTTTTCCGCATCCTCCGGCATTACCTTTATAAGCCGCCTTGTTGCGGGATGCATTGTCGTAAGCGACATCATATCCGGCTGATTTTCACCCAGACCCTTTGAACGCTTTATATCATAGCTGCCCTTTTCAAGTCCCTTTTCTCCGAGCTGTTTCAACTTCTCATCCTTTTCGGCATCTGTGTATGCAAACAGCTTTTTGCCCTTTTCCTTGCCTTTTTCTATAGTGATCTCATAAAGCGGCGACTCGGCTATATAAACCTTGCCCGCTTCTATAAGCGTCGGTGTAAGTCTGTAAAGCATCGTAAGCAGCAGCGTTCTTATCTGAAATCCGTCAAAATCGGCATCGGTGCATATTATCACCTTATTCCACCGCAGACTTTCAAGACTGAATTCCGCCGCGGACCTGTTATGCGCGGATTTTATTTCAACTCCGCAGCCGAGTACCTTTATCAGATCCATTATAATATCGCTTTTAAATATTTTTGCGTAATCGGCTTTTAGGCAGTTCAGTATTTTTCCTCTTATCGGCATGAGAGCCTGAAATTCGGCGTCCCTCGCCTGCTTGCATGAACCGAGAGCCGAATCTCCCTCTACGATATAGACCTCTCTGCGGGATACATCCTTGGTCCGGCAATCGACAAACTTTGCGACCCGATTTGTGATATCCATGCCGCTTGTGAGTTTTTTCTTTACATCAATACGAGCTTTTTCCGCATTTTCGCGGCTTCTCTTATTTATCAGTACCTGCGATGATATTTTATCGGCGTCCGATTTGTTTTCTATAAAATAAACCTCCAGTCGGTGCCGCAGAAATTCCGTCATGGCTTCCTGTATAAACTTGTTGT
>JAFLUR010000410.1 GCA_022508725.1 Oscillospiraceae bacterium | reverse complement strand
CGATTTTTTCAGTCCCTTTCTGAAGCTTTCAAGTATCTTTTCGCGTATCGCAACCTCAAACGTAACGGGGAATGACAACTTATAATCAAGGTATATTCCGTTATGCATATTATTTATATAAAGACCTATGTAATAAGCATATATTTCGATAGGGTCGAAATCATTTTCGTCAAGGTCTATATAAGCTTTAAGGTCACGCACATATTTGCCCTTTTTATCGGTTATGCGTATCTGCCTGTCCTTATTTCCCGCCCACTGCTTAAGCTCACTGAAAAAGTTGTAATAGTCGTCGCTTTTGCTTGAATCGAGATCGTTCCGGGCGGTATGCGAAATTGTCAGATCCTCGAAATTGGTCGCCGGTCTGCCCTGCTTTGCGGCATAATCCTTCAAAAATCGACCTATATTTATAAATTCCATAATAGTCGGATTTTCATAATCTTTCGGTGAAGCCGCAACGGAATATCTTGCCATTCCTACACGCATCGGCATTGTAAATTCGCCGTTCTTCTGATATGCAACAACGGTGCTTTTCGTTCCGAAATCTATACCGACAACACCGTCATACTGAATATCCGCCTCGGGGTTTCTTGCAACCAAATGCATATCGGTAACGATTGTTTCATCATTGTTTCCGAACCACAGATCCCAGTGACCGCTGTTGGGGTCGGAAAGTATTTTTCTCGCATACGGCTCAATGTTTGCGCGTTTTTCATCGCATTTGAGCAGCATACGCTCGATAACCTCTTTCTCATACTCTGTTATGTGTATTTTCTCTCCGTCCGAGATATTGTTCATAATATCAAGGATGCTGAAATTCACATCATTTATGCTTTTTATCTTTCCGTACAGACAATCGGTGATAAGCTTGTCCGTTTCCTTGATCTGACTTGTTTCTATCGTTATATATTTATTTCTGAGCAGCTCGTTAAAGGATTCGACAAGAGCAAGCTCCTCCTCCGAGAAATCATCGAATGCGGTAGGTATAAGACGATTTTTTTGCCATGCCATAAAAATATCTATGGCGGCGCTTTCCTCGTCAATATCAAGATGATTTATCGGCATATAATAAACATCACCCCATTTTCCGTCTCCGAAACGATATGCGACATAGGTCGGAATATGAGTATCTATATTTGAAAAAACGGCATATTTGTGATTTCTGAGCGCAAGGCTGGTTGATACCGCGCCGTCCTTGTTTTTCAAATGCTCACCCGTTATTATCGGGCAGTCGGGATCGTACAGGATCTTTTCAAGCTCCTCCTCCGTGGGCAATTCTCCGGCAAACTGATAAAATTCAAGAGAAATTCCGCTGTCAAAGCTGTAGCCCGAATTGCTCGATTTCAAAACAAACTTTTCGGTATTCGGCACGACCGCGCGAATTTTATGATTGTACCATACCTCCGAATTTTTCATTTCAACCCAATCCTGCGCCAAAAGTCCGGATATTTTCGAAAAAAGTATCCCAAAACGGCTTATTCCCTCATGTACTTTATTTTTAAGCTCCGCTTCTATGGTATGATCGAGAATATCGCCTATAGCAGGCAATGTATTGACTGTTTTGGTATTCATTGGTTTCCCTCCCGTATTATATCCAACCTACCGGATAAGAATTCATCCGACCGGTCATTTTTCTTGTCCTTATTCGATTTTTAATCGACATCTTCCTTATTTTATTATATTATAACACTAATTTTACACAATTACAATATTTTTTTTTATTTTGTTCAATTATATAAATTCGAAAACCGTAATTCAAATTTCCTTGACAACCCGGTTGCATTATGCTATAATTTTCATAAAGTTAATACAGCAGGTGCAATTTTTTTGACGAATATAAAAAACAGAAACATATTTCAAGGACCGGGACGCTTATCAGGTATAATTCCCGGTATGTTTTCTTTTTTTTATTATATTCGGAAACGGAG